>CALJTZ010000344.1 GCA_937975655.1 uncultured Synechococcus sp.
ACCGGATCACTGAAGTGACCGACGAGCTGAAGCGCCTGATGAAGGAGTTCGAAAATGAACTCGCCGTGCTGAAGGGCCGCGTGGATGGCCTCGAGGCCAAGGTGGGCGAGCTGGAGTCCACACGGTTCTCCACCACTACCAAGCTCAGCGGCATCGCCACCTTCGTGCTGGGGGCCAACAGCTTCGGCGGCACCGACACGTCCAGCCTGCAGGCCCAAGCCAGTGCCAAGGAAGGTGGCACCAACTTCAATTACGACCTAATCCTCAACCTCGACACCAGCTTCAGCGGCAAGGATCTGCTGCGCACCCAACTGCGGGCCGGCAACTTCGCCGAGTCCGGCTTTGGCGGGGGCGGCACGGTAGGAACGAACGATGCGGCCCTGTTGCTGAACCAGTTGGAGGTGGCCTTCCAGCAGGACTGCGGCACGGACACCGACTGCGGCGACGTGGTGGCCATCCAGCGCCTCTTCTATCAAGTCCCCGTGGGCAATGCCCTCACCCTCACGGTGGGCGGCAAGGTGCGCCAGGACGACATGCTCGCCATGTGGCCAAGCGTGTATCCCTCGGACACCCTGATCGACTTCTTCACCTATGCGGGTGCTCCCGGCGCCTACAACTCCAACCTTGGACCAGGCCTGGGCCTGTGGTGGAAACAGGGCGGCTGGAGCTTCAGTGCCAACTACATCGCCGGCAACGGCGACAACGGCACCCCCGGCGAAGGCGGCCTCGGCACCAGCGGCTCTGAACAAACCGGCACCCTGCAGCTGGGCTACAGCAACAACAGCATTGGCATTGCCGCCGCCTACAACTATTCCAAGGGAGTTGGCGTCGCGTCTGGCACCCCCTTCGCCGTGCTGAACAGCTCAGGCAGCAGTGATCGATTGCTCGGGCTCGACACCAGCTCGACGATGAATTCCCTGGGCCTCAGCGCCTATTGGCAGCCCAGCGGCAGCGGCTGGATTCCCTCGATCAGCACCGGCTGGGGCCTCAACACCACCAGCGAAACCAACCAGACCTTCAACTTCAATCAGCTGCAATCACAATCGTGGTACGTGGGGCTGCAGTGGAGTGATGTGCTGCTACCTGGCAACACCGCCGGCATGGCCGTGGGCCAACCCACCTTCGTCACCCGCTGCGGCGACGCCTGCGAGGGGACCCCCCAAGACGCTCAGTACGCCTGGGAATGGTGGTACAGCCTGCAGGTGACGGACACCATCACTGTGACGCCCTCCATCTTCTATCTCAGCAACATGCTGGGGCAGGTGGCGAAACGGGAAACAGGCAACGGTGCCGCCAACCTCAGCGACTTTGGCGGCCTGGTGAAAACCACCTTCAAGTTCTGACGGCAAGCATGGCCTTCACGCCCTGAGCCATCTGGCATCAGGCAGGAATGCGCAAACGGGCCTCCAGCCGCTTGAAAATCAAGGACGCCGTCGTTGTCATCAACAAATACACCAATGCAACAGCAATATAAATCTCAAAGGCCTTATAGGTGGTGGCCACCATCAACTGCCCCTGCCGAAATAACTCATCAAAGCCAATCACAGCCGCCAGGCTGGTGTCCTTGATCAAGGTGATGAATTCATTGGCCAAGGGCGGCAGGACACGACGAAGGGCTTGCGGAGCGACAACAAAACGCATCCGCTCCAGTGGGCTGAAGCCCAAAGCATCGGCGGCCTCCCATTGACCCCGATCAATCGATTCAATCCCGCTACGCAGCGTCTCGGCCAGATATGCAGCCACATTCAGACTCAGGGCCGTAACGGCGGCCGCCACCCGATTGATCGTAAAGGGCACCTCCATACTCTGAATCAAAGCTGGCAGGCCGAAATAGATCAGAAACAACTGCACAAGCATGGGTGTACCCCGAAAAAAATCGATGTACACGCGGCACAGCCTGTGAGCCAGCGGCCAGGGGGCCTGCAACACCATGGCCAGGCCCGTTCCACCCAGCAAACCAAAGCTGAAGGAGAGCACCGTGAGCATCAGGGTGACGCCAGCACCCTTCAACAAATTGCCCAGCAAGAGCCTCAGATCCAGGCCCACAACAGGAGTTGCCGGCTGCTTCAACCCTGGGGCCAGCGCAGGCAACAGCGGTGGCTCGGCGCCAAACCACTGGCGATAGAGGGCAGCATAACGACCATTGTTGATCAAAGTCTCCAGTCCACGATTCACGGCGGCCTGGATCGGTGAGTTCGTGGGCAGAGCAATGCCGTAATACTCGGTACTGAGGTGCTCTCCGGCGATCCGCAAGCCGGTGAGCTTCGCCTGGTCAATCGCATAGAGGATGGCCGGAACATCGCTCACCACAGCGTCCGCATTGCCATTGGCCAGCTCCTGCAGGGCCAGGGGGGTGGAATCGAAATTACTCACCTTGGCGGCTGGCACCTTGGCGGCTTCAAGAGCACCAGTAGTACCGATCTGCACGGCAAGTCGCAGACCCTGGAGATCCTTGAATCCACTGATCTGCGGTCCGCCATCCCGCACCACAATCGCCTGACCAGCCTGAAAGTAAGGACGGCTGAAGTCGATGGCACGGGCTCGCTCAGGGGTGATCGTCATGGCGCTGATCGCCAGATCGACACTGCGCGACTGCAGAGCTGGAATCAGGCCATCAAAGGGCAGGGCCACCAACTCGATCGGATGACCAGCCTGTTTGCCGATGGCCTGGACCAGCTCAATATCGAAGCCGCTGATCCCGCCAGTCTGATTGTCACGAAATTCAAAGGGCGGGAAGGTTGGATCCGTGCCCACTTTCCAAGGGGTCGCAGGAGCTGCCCACGCGTTGCCAAGCAGGCCAACGGCCAATAACCCAATCGATACCGCGGCAATGATCCGCCACATCGCAGACCGTCGCTGCATACTGTGCTTCAGACGGTGCGCCATGGCTCCTGCATCTCGTTCGTTTTCAGCATGATGCCCACTTCTACTTCAGAACCTGTGCTGCGGTGCAGTGACCTGCACAAAAGCTACGGCGATCTCCAGGTGCTGCGCGGAGTCAGTGCCACCGTGCATGCGGGCGATGTGGTTTCCATCATCGGGCCTTCAGGCTGCGGCAAAAGCACCTTTCTGCGCTGCCTGAATCGGCTGGAAAGCTTTCAGCAAGGGCAACTGCAGGTGATGGGAGAGGATGTATCAGGGAGCGCGCTGCACTGGCGCCAGCTGCGACAACTCCGCATCCGCGTGGGGATGGTGTTTCAGCAGTTCAACCTGTTTCCTCACCTCACGGTGCTGGACAATCTGGTGATGGCACCCAAGCAAGTTCTCAAGCTGCCCATCACGGAATGCCAGCAACGGGCACGTCACCACCTCGCCCAAGTGGGGCTTGCCGAGCGTGCTGATGCCTACCCAGGCCAATTATCCGGCGGCCAGAAACAACGGGTGGCCATCGCCCGCAGCCTCTGCATGAACCCAGCCATCATGCTGTTTGATGAACCCACCAGCGCCCTCGATCCCGAGCTGGTGGGCGAGGTGCTGCAGGTGATGCGACTGCTCGCCGAGACCGGCATGACCATGCTGGTGGTGACCCATGAGATGCGCTTTGCACGCGAAGTCTCGAGCCATGTGCTGTTCTTCAATAACGGCCTGATCGAGGAGCAAGGCAAGCCGTCAGACGTCTTCAGCAATCCCCAAAGTGACCGACTGCGCAGCTTTCTCAATCGGCAGTAGCACTGTGAATGGAGACACATCCACCCAGCGATCCAAGCCAAAACAACCGGGACGATTTCGCCAAAGCCGAACATCAAAGCCATCCAAAATCCTGGTTGCAGCAGCCAGCAACTTGGCTTTCATGGCCATCGTGTTTCTTGAGATCCCTGCCTGCAGGCTTACATCCGCCGCTGAACTGATACCAGCGGCCACCATCGATGGCAATGGGGATCGATCATCCAGCAGTGATCAACCGGTCTCCACAACCACCCAG
>CALJTZ010000345.1 GCA_937975655.1 uncultured Synechococcus sp.
GCGTCCGACGCCATTCGGGCTGCCGGCCAGCAGGGCAACCGGGCGCTCGCGATTTTTAATTGACTCCGAAGAAATCGTTAAGAGTCGCGGGTTCGGGCCTGTTTCCAGGCGGTTTGGGCGACTTGGCGTTCATCTTGAGAGGTATCGTTGCGCTTCTTCATCCCCTGTTGTGGTTATGCCCCTGGAGGACCAGCCACGGCTGGGTGAAGCCGAACAGGGGGGATCTCCAGGGGAGCATCGCGCCACCTTGCTCGTCGTGGACGACGAAGCGGCCGTGCGTCGAGTTCTGGTGATGCGCCTGCAGCTGGCGGGTTACCGGGTGGTCTGCGCCGAAGATGGCGAGGAGGCCCTCGCCCTGTTCCACAAGGAGCAGCCCGATCTCGTCGTGCTCGACGTGATGCTGCCCAAGCTGGATGGCTTCGCGGTGTGTCGCCGGCTGCGGGCTGAATCCTGTGTGCCGATCATCTTCCTCTCGGCCCTCGATGCCATCGCCGAGCGGGTGGCCGGCCTGGATCTCGGTGCCGACGACTACTTGCCCAAGCCCTTCAGCCCCAAGGAGCTGGAGGCCCGCATCGCCACGATCCTGCGCCGGGTCGGCCGCGGCTCAGCCGGTGCTGAACCCCGGGACGTGCCCGCCGGCCAGGGTGTGCTGCGGGTGGGGGATTTGGTGGTGGACACCAACCGCCGCCAGGTGACCCGCGATGGCGAGCGCATCGGCCTCACCTACACCGAGTTCAGCCTGCTGGAGCTGCTGTTCCGCGAGCCTGGCCGCGTGGTGCCTCGGGCCGAGATCCTCGAGCAGCTCTGGGGCTACCCACCGCGCCGTGCCGCCGACTTGCGAGTGGTGGACGTGTATGTGGCGCGTCTGCGGGGCAAGCTTGAGCCCGATCCCCGCAATCCCGAGCTGATCCTCACGGTGCGGGGCACCGGCTACGCCTCCCAGCGCATGGGTGATGCCGGCATGGCAGCCGCGGCCGGCTGATCCTGCAGGATGGGCCCCAATTGAGCCCCTGGACCCTTGTCGGAGCTGCGTGACACCCGCCTGGAGAAAGGCAAGGCCCTGGCTGCCCTGGGTCAGGGACCCTATGGCCTGCGTTTTGAGCCCAGTCACCGCACCGCGGCCCTGCAGCAGGCCCACGCCGACCTGGCCAACGGCGAGGAGCGCGATCTGGCGGTGGCGGTGGCCGGCCGGGTGATGACCCGTCGGGTGATGGGCAAGCTCGCCTTCTTCACCCTGGCGGATGAAACCGGTCCGATCCAGCTGTTCATTGAGAAGGCCACCCTCGAGGCCTCTATGCCGGAGGATCCCGAGGCTTTCGCCCACCTCACCTCCCTGGTGGATGCCGGCGACCTGATCGGCGTGCAGGGCAGCTTGCGCCGCACCGATCGCGGTGAGCTGTCGGTGAAGGTGAAGGGCTGGACCATGCTCACCAAATCGCTTCAGCCCCTGCCCGATAAGTGGCACGGCCTGGCGGACGTGGAGAAGCGCTACCGCCAGCGCTACCTGGATCTGATCGTGTCGCCCCACACCCGTGAAACCTTCCGGCGCCGGGCCGTGGCTGTGAGCGCCATGCGCCGCTGGCTGGATGAGCGCGAGTTTCTGGAGATCGAAACGCCGGTGCTGCAGAGCGTGCCCGGCGGCGCCGATGCCCGGCCCTTTGAAACCCACCACAACGCCCTGGATCTGCCGCTCACCCTGCGCATCGCCACCGAGCTGCACCTCAAGCGGCTGGTGGTGGGTGGCTTTGAGCGGGTGTACGAGCTGGGCCGGATCTTCCGCAACGAGGGGGTGAGCACGCGCCACAACCCCGAGTTCACCTCGGTGGAGATCTACCAGGCCTATGCCGACTACACCGACATGATGGAGCTCACGGAGCAGCTGATTGCCCACGTGTGCCAGCAGGTGTGTGGCACCACCCAGATCAGCTACCAGGGCACCGCGATTGATCTGGCGCCCCCCTGGCGGCGCGCCACCATGCATGAACTGGTGCAGGACGCCACCGGCCTCGATTTCACTGCCTTCACCACCCGTGAGGAAGCCGCTGCGGCGATGCGGGCCCAGGGGCTGGAGGTGCCGGCCCTGGCGGATTCCGTGGGGCGGTTGCTGGTGGAGGCCTTTGAGCAGCGGGTGGAGGCGGAGTTGATTCAGCCCACCTTCGTGATCGACTACCCCGTGGAGAATTCGCCCCTGGCCCGGGCCCACCGCAGCAAGCCGGGCATGGTGGAGCGCTTTGAACTGTTCATCGTGGGTCGCGAAACCGCCAATGCCTTCAGTGAACTGATCGATCCGGTGGACCAGCGCCAGCGCTTGGAGGCCCAGCAGGCCCGCAAGGCCGCCGGCGACGACGAGGCCCAGCAGGTGGACGAGGACTTCCTGCAGGCCCTGGAGGTGGGCATGCCTCCTACCGGCGGCCTGGGCATCGGCATCGATCGCCTGGTGATGCTGCTCACCGACAGCCCTTCGATCCGCGATGTGATCGCTTTCCCGCTGCTGAAACCCGAAGCCCGGCAGGAGATCCGCTCCGATGCCGGAGCCGGCGCACAGCCCGCGACCGCCGCAATGGGATAATCAACCCTAGTAGGCAATCTCCCCCATCCGGGGTTCACGATTCCATGAGTGGTGAGCGCGTCGGTTTCCGCTTCAAACACGCGGATGCAGTGGTCAAGCGCAACCCGCAGGGTCGTTCCCGTCGGGGTTGGGTGATGGAACCGGTGGAACAGACCATGGAAGGGCAAGTTGTCCTTCCATTTTTATTTTTATCCAAGCATGAAAAACCTTCTTCTATTCTCTTTATTTTCTTTAAGTTTTGGTACCGTTTCTGCCCAAAATACCTAT
>CALJTZ010000346.1 GCA_937975655.1 uncultured Synechococcus sp.
GCACCGTGCTGTTCGTGGGCGCCGCCTTCGTGGACTTCTACACGATGCCCCGCACCTACAACGACGACCAATACCTGGCGGGTGCCCTGGGGATGTACCTCACCTACATCAACTTGTTCATCTTCATCCTGCGCTTGGTGATCGCCCTCAACGGCGGCAGCCGCCGGGACTGATCCTCTGCGGCCGGTTCAGTTGAATCGCTGACATCAGCTGAGCGCCCCGAATGGGGCGCTTTTTTTATGGGCCACTTCCTGCCATCGCAGGCTCAGGTTTCAACCCTCCGCTACCGCCAACACCGCCTCCGCAATCGCCGCCCGTTGCGCGGCGTCGTAGCCCCAGCGATCCAGAAATGCCACATCCTCACCGGCTCCGTGGGTGGCCTCCAGCAGGGTTTCCAGCCGCGCCTTCACCTGCTCAGGATCCAGCAGGCGCAGCAGTTCGGTGCAGCGCAACTGCACCCGCTCCGAGCCCCCTTGCTGGGCTCCATCGCCACTGCGCTGATGGTGCACGGCCATGGCCGTGCTCATGGCCAGGTTGCGCACGCTGAGATCCACAACGCCATCACCGGAGGAGCGCAGGGCCAGAGCCACGGGATCCGGCAGGCGATCCATCAGGGGGCAATCGCCGGCCAGCGACACCACGAAGAAGCCCCGGGCCCCATCACGACTGGCCACCAACTCACCCACCCGATCGGCCAGCACCTCATCGCTGAGCTCCCCGGCTTCCCAGAGGCCAAGCCACTGGGCCGTGATTTCCATGGCCTGCTGAAAGGTGGGCTCAAGGGGCGCGGAGGCGGCGGTCATCGCACGGGGGCGGCGAACTGTCAGTGTTGAGGTTATGGAGCCAAGCCACCCCAGCAACCCACACCTGCCAGCCGAGGCGATGGCCGCGAGCCCCTTCACCCTGGGGCAGAGCCCGGAGGGCTTCCGCTCGGGTTTCGTGGCCCTGGTGGGCCGGCCGAATGTGGGCAAATCCACCCTGCTGAACCAGCTGGTGGGCGAGAAGGTGGCCATCACCTCCCCCGTCGCCCAGACCACCCGCAACCGCCTGCGGGCCATCCTCACCACCCCGGCAGCCCAGCTGGTGCTGGTGGACACCCCTGGCATCCACAAGCCGCACCACCTGTTGGGCGAACGCCTGGTGCAGAGCGCCCGCGGTGCCATCGGCGAAGTGGATGTGGTGCTGCTGCTGGTGGATGGCAGCCAACCGGCCGGCCGGGGCGACGGCTTCATCGTGGACTTGCTGGCCCGCTCCAGAACACCGGTACATGTGGCCCTCAACAAGCACGATCTGGTGGATCCGGCCGAGGCCGAGGCCCTGGCGCAGAGCTACCGCGCGTTGCTGGAAGGCAACGGCGAGCGCCCCCCCCTCAGCTGGCCGCTGCATCCCGTGAGCGCCCTCACGGGTGCAGGCACCGAGACCCTGGTGGAAGCCCTGTCGGCCGACCTGCCGGAAGGGCCGCACCTGTACCCACCCGATGCGGTGAATGACCAGCCCGAGCAACTGCTGATGGCCGAGCTGATCCGGGAGCAGGTGCTGAACCACACCCGCGAGGAGGTGCCCCACTCCGTGGCCGTGCAGATCGAGCGGATCGTGGACGACGGCCCCCGGACCGCCGTGCTCGCCACGGTGCTGGTGGAGCGCAGCAGCCAGAAGGGCATCCTGATCGGCAAGGGGGGCCGCATGCTGCGCGACATCGGCAGCGGCGCCCGCCTGCAGATGCAGAAACTGATCGATGGACCGGTGTACCTGGAGCTGTTCGTGAAGGTGGTGCCGAACTGGCGGCGCAACGCCAGCCGCTTGGCGGAACTGGGCTACCGCGGCGACAGCTGAGAGGATGACGGCCGCACCCACGCCCCGATGACCGCCACCCCCAGCGCTGCCACGGCTGAACACGCCTTCCCCCCGGCGAACCTGCCGGCTTTCCTCCAGTGCTGTGCCGGCGAGTGGATGAGCCTGCGCAGCCGCTTCGACCTTGAGGCCGAGGGGGCCGACGACGAATGGCATGCCAGCGAGCGCGGGGAACTGGTGGTGGAAGCACTCCCGGCTGCCGGTGCCACAGGCCTCGGGGGCCTGGCGGCCATGCCAAAGGAGGGCGGACAACGCCAGGAGCTGCACTTCCACGCCGATGGTCAGTTCCGGCGGGAGCCAGCGGCGGATTGCGGGGCAGCCAGCGGCCACTGGACGCTCTGGCCTGATGGAAGCCTCGACCTGGTGATCGATCAGGGGGATCGCCAACTGCGTGAACGCATCTGGTTCACCAAGCCCAATCTGCGGCTGCGCTCCACCGTGGAGCAGTTCAACAACGGCAGCCCCGGCCGCGCCAGCTTCAGCTCCGAGATCCGTCGCGTCAGTCGGCCGGCGGCCAGCTGAACGCCCATCTGTGGCCCGCTGGCTGGCGGGCAGTGCCATCAGGACGTGTCCGGAAATGGTGCCCCATGGTGCACCATTTCTGCAGAGCCCCCTCAAGCAACCCCGCAGCAACCCCGGAGCCCCCAGCGCCCATGAGATTGGATGTGGTGAGCCTGGCCCCCGAGGCCTTCGCGCCCCTGCAGGGGCTGGGGGTGATTGGCCGTGCCTTTGCGGCAGGGCGGGCCGAACTCCACGTTCACAACCCCCGCGACTACGCCACCGACAGATACCGCAAGGTGGACGACGAGCCCTATGGCGGTGGAGCCGGCATGGTGCTCAAGCCGGAGCCGGTGTTCGCAGCTGTGGAGGCAATCCCGGTGCTGCCCAGCCGGCGGGTGCTGCTGATGAGCCCCCAGGGCCAACCGCTGCAACAGGCTGATCTGCGGCGCTGGGCCACGGGATACGACCAGCTGCTATTCCTCTGCGGCCACTACGAGGGGTTCGATG
>CALJTZ010000347.1 GCA_937975655.1 uncultured Synechococcus sp.
TTAGTAGGATACATGGAGGATGATCTACTGATTGAAGATCCAGAGCTTTTTTCCAAGATTCTCGCATTGGTTGAGCTCACTGGTGGGGAATACACCTTTCTGCCCCATCGTTGCGAGAGAATCCCTGAACAAGGCGACGTTATTCTGTCGGGTGACCCAGATGGGGGTAGACCAGACTTATTCTGGGCAACTGGAGAGACAATCCAGGTAGCCTGGCCACTCGGACCCCGCCACTTCTACCGAGCTACTAATCCTCACTCCGGCTGTTATTTCCTCTCCCGAGATCAAGCCAAGAAAGTGTTCCAGTACTGGCAGCCTCAGCATTGGGAATCACCCTTTCAACTCTCCGGCCCTCTGGAACATGCCTGTAGCGGACTGCTGCTTCCAGTGCTCAAACTGATGAAGACCATCCCGGCTGACTACCGCTTCCTGATGGTTCGACACCAGGATGAACTCTGGCGCCGCCACGCTTTTGAGCATCAGCCAGCTCCGCCTGGAGTCTGAGCCAGGAAATGGCCTGATCAGGGAGTACCCCTGCCATGCAGGGATGCCCCTCCACAAGACAATCATCGTTACGAAAACGATTGTCAGAGCAGGCCCCGCAGCTGAATGTGGACACGGTACGCGTGACGTTGGCGCAGCGGGGCAACCATAAACGCACGGGGCTGGCGCCAACCCCCTGGACATCATTGCCCACAATGGCAAGGGTTGGAGTACCTACAGCGGCAGCGATATGTAGAGGTCCCGCATCAACACTGATCACAGCCCTTGCCCGGGCACAAGCGCCAGCCAGCTCAATCAGGCTGGTTCGTCCGCGCAAGTCAATCAGGGCTGTTTCAGCAAGCAGCCACTCTTCAGAGTCACCAGCGTTGTAGGTCGCCTGCTGCACTCGAGGAGCACTGCCTACCAGCCCTACCCGCCACTTGAGCGCATGGGCAGCATGGATCAGCTGACGCCAGTAGTGCATTGGCCAGAGCTTGGCTGCTCGGGCTGTTGTGCAATGAATCAACAACTCAGGCACCACAAAGGGAGGCTCTGAGCTGGGCAGATCGATCGCTGTTGCATCGACGAGATCAGTTAGAAACGTCAGCTGACAAAACAGCTCGGCGATATAGTTGCTAGAAAAGATGCCTGCGTAGCGCTCAACAAACTCGGGGCTATCCCAATCTGGGTCGGCAAGGAAACGCTGTTGAGGCTGTTCACCCCAACCGAGAGGATGGCGGCGGTTGGCAGTCAGACTACCCCCAGCCACATAGGTAGGATCTAATCCCGGCACAAGAGTACAAGTTACGGGGTTGAAACCATCAAGGTTCACAGCCAAGGCCACAGGACCATGACGCTGGAGACGATCAGCCAAATCCTGCTGTAGCCGCAGGTCGGCAGCAGGTCCCGACCGATCCCAACTGAGGCGCCAATCAATGGCGGGATGAGCGCGCTCAAAATCAGCGGTGACCTCACTACCAACAAAACCGATCACCGCATCGGGGAAGCGCTCACGCAGACCGCGCAACACTGGGGTGCTGACCACAAAATTGCCAACCTTGCACGAGCCAAGCACCACGATGTGAGGGTGAGGTGGAAGCGACTCTCCGCCGTAGCGCTGCATGGGACAAGAACCTGGTGAGGCAAGGAATCTATATTCGCTGATGGCAGCCGGATCGCTGAGACAGCGAGGCCATCCGAGCAGGGGTCTCACCCTACGGTCTAGCTGCCAGCTGTTCTGTCAAGCTCCACCCATGAGAATATTGCTCGTCAACCACGGCAGCGCTGACACCTGGGGAGGCGGAGACGGCGTTCAGATCCGTGAAACCGCTAAGCGCCTGGAGCAGCGTGGCCACCACGTACAACTTCAGAACAGCGATCAACCGGATGTGAGCGGCGCCGATCTGGTGCACATCTTCAACAGCCGCGTCCCACACGCCTTCCCCAGTCAGCTGGCTGCCTGTAAAGCGGCTGGGAAACCCGTTGTGGTGTCGCCGATCTGGATCAACCTGGGTAGGGCGCTGTGGGGTAGCCGGGGTGCCCTACCAGTGCTGCAAAAGGCTGTGCAAGAGGGGGAGGCAAGCGCGGCACGGGAACTCACCTTGCTGGAGAAACGCAGATTGGTCGTGGCAATGCCGGAGGGCAACCTGGAGTGGCACGGCGCAGGCAGCTTTCACGCCGAGTGGCACCAGCAGATTCCAGGGCTGATGCACCAGGTTGACGGATTACTACCCAACAGCTGGTTAGAGCTCAAGGCGGTTCAAACAGATTTGCACTGGTGCGGCGACCGCTTCAACGTGGCCCACTACGGTGTGGATCCCAAGCTCTTTCTCGATGCCGATCCAGAGCCATTCCGCCAGCACACCGGCATCCAGGGGCCTTTTGTGCTGCAAGCCGGACGGGTGGAGCCAGGCAAAAACCAGGCGATGCTCTGTTGGGCGCTACGGGACACGCAGCTACCAATCGTGCTGATTGGTGGCACACGACACTGGCCCAGCTATGCCGAGCTCTGTAAGTCCATCAGCGGCGATCGGCTCACCTTGATCGATCATCTGCCGCAGGAGCTGCTGGCTTCCGCCTATGCCGCAGCCAGGGTGCACTGCCTTGTGAGCTGGATGGATACCTGCGGTCTCGTGAGCTTGGAGGCTGCACTGAGCGGCACCCCAGTGGTGGGCAGTACCTTCGGCCACGAACTGGAATATCTACGCAATGATGCCTGGCTGGCTGACCCTGCCAGTCCTCAAAGCATCGCAGAAGCAGTTCTTGCAGCCTGGCAAGCAGGGCCGCAATCCGAACGCCCACTGAAACTGAAGCGTCGCATCCTAGAAGAATTCAACTGGGAGCGCACCGTAGACGCAACTGAGGCGCTTTACCAGCGCGTTCTGAACAGCTGACGAGCTTGCCGCAGGGATCGAGGGTTATCTAACGGAAACGCTTGATTCCCTCGAATTGCCTTGTGAACATGTCAGTGACTAGACTGATGGCGGGACGAGAACGAAGTTTAATATTGGCGCTCACGGCCATGCCACTCTGAAGATTGAGCTTTTGATTTCCTGATAAGACTTCCTGCTCTTCCAAGCTGATCACCGCGGGGAAGCGGTAAGCCTGGCCGAGCTGATTGGGCTCCAACGCATCAGAACCAATCTCCACAAGAGTGCCCTTGATATAGCCGAACTCCCCAGCAGAAAAAGAGTCTACACCCACAGCAACTGGCAAACCTTTTCGAACAAAGCCAACATCACTATTGGGGATCTCCACGCGCGCCTGCAATCGAGCGGCTGGCACAATTTTGAGTAGCACTTGGGAAGTATTGACCACTGAGTAGGGTCCAACCTTGGCGTCAAAG
Source organism: uncultured Synechococcus sp. (assembly GCA_937975655.1). Classification (GTDB taxonomy): domain Bacteria; phylum Cyanobacteriota; class Cyanobacteriia; order PCC-6307; family Cyanobiaceae; genus Vulcanococcus. The sequence continues at coordinate 3,329 of CALJTZ010000347.1, forward strand.
ATGGTGCCACTGATGGGGGCCTTGATTGTGCGATAACTGATCACTTCCTTGAGACCCACCAACTCAGAACGAAGGTTGATCATTTGCTGATTCACTTGATTGAGCTGGGTTGCAGCCTCGCCAATCACCCGGGTGCGCTCCTCGCGAAGACTGGAAAGCTCAGCCCGCATTTCCTGCACCTCATTGAGCTGCATGAGATAATTATTACGGGAAATACCGGCAGAATTGAATAGGGTCTCTAGATCTTTCGCAAGACGCTCCTTGAGCACGACCGATTGTTGGCGACTCTCCAGGCGGGTTGCCAACTTAAGTAGATCCGTCTTGGAAATTGCTCAAGACGT
>CALJTZ010000348.1 GCA_937975655.1 uncultured Synechococcus sp.
GAACCACCACGGCGTAGCCGTGGCTCGCATACCAGTGGGGATGCGCATAGGTAACCGTGGAGGCAATCGCCCGGCCATAGGGCTGACGCATCAGCAGGGTGGGCCAGGCCCCCGGGCCGCTGGGGCGCCACACCCGACTGACCAAGACCGTGGCGTCGCGGGTGGTGAACCGCGCGTCGCTCACGTCGATCGGGGCCACACCCTGCGGCACCTCAGCGCACGTCGGGGCAGTGCAGACCCACCACGTAGGTGCTGAGGATCTCCGCGTCGGTGTTGCTCAGGCCCTGGCGGGCCGCCAGTTGGGCCACGGCCTGGGGCGAGGTGTACGAGAGCCCCTGGGCATTGAGGGCGCGCAGCTCGGTGCAGAGGGCCTTGGCCCGCTGGGGGTTCTGCTTCACGGACTCCAGCAGCGAGGAGTTGGCCAGAGCGGGAGCAGCCGGCAGGCTGGCCAGCAGAGCGGCTGCCAGGGGCAGGCTGCGGGACAGGCGATGGGTCACGGCGGGGGCGGGCCGGAGGGCCTGCCGGGAGGGAGTATCTCCATTTCAGGGGTGGGGGCCTGCTGCCCACGGCGGGTGTGGGTCAGTTCCCCGAGCGACTGGACGCCGCCTGGGCCTGCCCAATCCAGCGCCTGAGGGTGGCGGCCGTGACCCGCGCGGGGGCCATGCCCAGCAGGGAGCGTTCCAGCCGCCCCAGCTGGGTCAGCAGCTGCTGGGGCGAGGCCTCCGCCAGCCCCTTGCAGCTGGCGATGCCGGCGTAGAGCAGCAGGGCCGCCTCCTCAGGTTCCAGGCCCACCTGCACCACCAGCCTGGCCTGGCCACGCAATTTGATCAGTTGCCGTTCCAGGGCCCCGCCGGTGCGGCAGAGCAAGCGCAGCTGGGCATCCGTCTGCTGAGCCAACTGCTCCCAGCTGGTGATGCCGGCAGCCTCGAGCGCAGCCTGTTCCCTGCGGAAATGGCTCGGCAGGGGGTAGAGGCGGGCGGCGCTCAGGGCACCAGCGTGACGCTGCCGTCACGCAAATCGCGGATGGCCTCGGCCAGGATCACGGGTCGATCACTGCCGGCACCGGCGGGGTCCACCCGGCGCAGCCGCACGTGCACCAGGTCGTCGTCGGTCTTGCGGCCGCTGCCCCTCAGGTTGAGGGCCACCTGTTCCACGCTGGGCCGGAACGATTCGGGCTCCATGCTGGCCGCTGCGGCCGCGATCACCAGGTCGCCGCCGTTGTCGTACACCACCGGCACGCTCACGGCCCCCACCACCTGGGCCCGGGGTGAGTAGCTGATGGCAAAGGCCAGGCAGGAGAGCGACAGCAACACCGTGAAGCTGGTCACACCGACCAGGCGGAAGCGGATGCCCCAGCGGGCCACAAACCCCACCACCGTGAGCACGGCCAGCACCCCACCGGCGATCCCGAGCCATTGGCCAGCCGTCAGCAGCAGGGGATCGGCAGGCATGTCGGATCGGGGGGCAGGAAAGAACACCTTTATATTGCGGCCTCCTCAGTCGCTGACTGCCACGGGCCGATGGGGCTGCAGCCTGAGGATTCCACCGCTTCTCCCCCCGGCGTTCTGCGCCGTGTGGTTCCCGGGCTGGCGCTGGCCTCGGGCCTGCTGAGCGCCGCCTGGTTCGGCGCTGATGCAGCGGGGGCGGCCCTCTACCGCCAGCTCAAGCCCTGGCTCGAACGCCAGGCCGGGCGGGCCATGGGCCATCCCCTGGAGCTGGGTCCCTATCAGGGCCTGAGACCCTGGGGGCTCAGTGCGGGGCCCAGCCGCTTTCAGCCGGGGCCCGATAACCCCTCCACCATCGAGGTGTCCGGGGTGTCTGTGGGGTTCGACCCCCTGCGCAGCCTGGTGCAGCGCGCCTGGGTGCTGCCGCTGCAGCTGCGTGATGCCCGGGTTCAGCTGCGCCGCAACAGCCGCGGCGCCTACTGGAGCCTGGGGGCCATGGCTCCGGGCCGCGAGCCGCCCCGGCTGTCCCTGCGCCTCCACCTCCAGGGGCCAGCCGAGGTGACCCTGGCGCCCGCTTTTGGTGCACCGTTGCGCTTCGGCCTTGAGGGAGAGAGCGAGCTCCAGTTGCGCCGACGCCAGATCAGCCTCAGCGGTGCTGCGCGGTTGGCCCAGGGCGGCCGGTTGCGCTTTGCGGCCGCCGGCAACTGGCAGAGCCGGTCCTGGCGGGCCCAGCTGATGCCGCAGCAGCTGCCCCTGGCTCCACTTGTGCCCCTGCTGCCCGGCGGCCTGCAGCGCCAGCTGTCCGGCCGGCTCGATGGCCGTGTGCATGGCCGGATCCTGCTGCAGCAACCGGGGCCGTTGGCATCGGCCCGCGCGGCTGCCGCCCCGCGTTGCCAGGGGGGGCTCGCCATTGATGGGGCCCGATGGCGTTGGGGGGTCTTACCGGCACCGCTCCAGGCGGATCGCCTGGACCTGGGCTGTGAGGCCCAGCGCTTGCTGCTCAGGCGCTCCAATCTGCGCATGGGGGCATGGCAGGGCCAGTCCCAGGGCAGTTTTGCCCTTGGGGGGGCTCAGGCCGGACGCCTGCAGCTGCGGCTCGAGGCCCGCAATCGGCCGGCCGGGCACCGGCTTCAGGCGGATCTGTTGGGCCCGTGGCGGCATCCCGACCTGCGCCTCAGCGGCAACCTGCAGGGGCCCAAGCTGAGGGGGCAGGCCCCCCGCCGTTTCGATCTGCTTGGCCTGCTAGCGCTGGAAAGCCGCAGGGGCCTGCGCCTGGACCTGCGCCAGCTCAGCCTGCGGAGTGGTGACACCCAGCTGCGGGCCCGAGGTCAGCTCTGGCCCCGCCTGGCCGTGGCCAGCGACCCCTTCCCCCTGGGGGCCGATCTGCTGACGCTGCACCCGGCCCTGCGCCAGCTCCTGGGCCCCTCAGCCCGGGTGAATGCCCAGCTGCAGCTCAGCGGCAGCCTGCCTCGGCCCCAGCTGGCCCTGGCCCTGCGCCAGCCCAATAACCCCCTGCTGGGCTCCACCCTGGCGCGCCTGCATTGGGCCGCTGGCTTGCTCAAGCTGGAGAGCCTGCGCTCTCCCGAGCTCACGGCCCAGGGAGAGCTCCCCCTCGGCTTCAAGCGCGGCCGCGGGCTGCAGATCGGTGCCTTGCGCCTGCAGCTGGATCTAC
>CALJTZ010000349.1 GCA_937975655.1 uncultured Synechococcus sp.
GGGGCCGTTGCCGCAGCCCGGCAACTGGGCCATGAGGCTCGAGCGCCTGGGCCTGGACGTCATCACCACGGGCGCCCCGGCGGATGATCCGTCGGGAGTGGCCGAGGCCGTCGCGGCCGTGCCGTTCCGTCCCGTGCTGGCGCGAGCCGGCGACGCCGAGGCCCTGGCAGCGGCCGGCGCGCGCATCGTGGCCACCGATGACCCGGCTCCGGAAGGCGCCTATGCGTTCCGCTCAGGCGAGGTGACGGTGGTGCCCATCGCGGCCGACACGCCCGCCGAGAACGCCAACGACGTCGCCCGCGCCGTGCTCGCCGGCGCCTCGCTCGTGTTCTTCGCCTACATCGGCTTCGACGTCGTCGCGACCGTGCCGGTGGTCGTCACCGACGACCCGTTGGAGGCTTTCGCCAGGGCGCAGGCAGTGATCGATTTCACCGCCCCCGCCGCGACCGTGCAGTTCGCAGCATTGGCGGCCCAGGCCCGCGCCGTCCATGTGATCGGCACCACGGGGCTGACGGCGGAGGATCTCGACGTGATCGCCGACGCCGCCCTGCGCCGACGGCTGCGCACAATGGCGGCTGCGCAGTTGAGCGAGCGATGGATGTGACCTGGCAGCCCGCGGGCTCCTACGAGGACATCCTGCTGGAGCTGAGTGATGCGGGCCTGGCCCGCATCACGATCAACCGTCCCCACAAGCGCAATGCCTTTCGGCCCAAGACGGTGATCGAACTGTTTGATGCCTTTTCGCGGGTGCGCGACAACCCGGCCATCGGGGTGGTGCTGTTCACGGGCGCGGGCCCTGCTGCCGACGGCGGCTATGCCTTCTGCGCGGGGGGGGATCAGAGCGTGCGCGGCGATGGCGGCTATGTGGGCGATGACGGCCTGCCCCGCCTCAACGTGCTCGATCTGCAGCGGTTGATCCGGAGCCTGCCGAAGGTGGTGATCGCTCTGGTGGCGGGCTACGCCATTGGTGGCGGCCAGGTGCTGCACCTGCTCTGTGATCTGAGCCTGGCGGCGGAGAACGCCGTGTTCGGCCAGACGGGCCCGCGGGTGGGCAGCTTTGACGGTGGCTTTGGGGCCAGTTATTTGGCGCGCCTTGTGGGACAGCGCAAGGCCCGGGAGATCTGGTTCCTGTGCCGCCAGTACAACGCCCAGCAGGCGTTGAGCATGGGCCTGGTGAACGCTGTGGTGCCCCTGGAGCAGCTGGAGCAGGAGGGGGTGGCCTGGGGCCGGGAGGTGTTGGCCCACAGCCCCACGGCGATCCGCTGCCTCAAGGCGGCCTTCAATGCCGAAACGGATGGCATGGCAGGCCTCCAGGAGCTGGCTGGCCAGGCCACCCACCTCTTTTATCGAACGGAAGAGGGCCAGGAGGGCCGCAACGCCTTTCTGGAGAAACGCGCTCCTGATTTTTCGTCCTCCCCCTGGCTTCCCTAGCTAGGAGTGGCACAGATCTGCTGTTCCGCCGTCGTGCTGCGGTTGCCATCCCCTGGGGGCTGCACCCTGCTGCTGGCAGGGCTTGTGCTGGTGCTCCCCAGCCCCCTGTGGGCTCGCCAGGCTGATCCGATCCCCCCGCTGGCTCCGGAGATCAGCGATGCGGTGGCCCTGCGCAGCGTGCCGCCCACGCTGTTGCAACAGTCGGGCCGGCAGTTGGTGCTCGACCGCCAGAAGCGGCAACTGATGCTGTTGGAAAACGGCACCCTCAAGCGCCGCTACCCCGCTGCCGTTGGCGCGGTGGGATGGGAAACCCCGGCTGGCAGCTTCCAGGTGCTGGACAAGCAGGTGAACCCGGTGTGGGAACACCCGGTCACCGGGGCCGCGATCCCTCCAGGCATGCAGAACCCCCTGGGCAGCCGCTGGATCGGGTTCCATCGCGACTGTTCCGGGCGCCAGGGCTGGGATGGCGAGCGCTACCTCGATGTGCAGGGCTGCACCGTGGCGGGATTCCACGGCACCCCCCACCGCTGGACGGTCGGTCGGGCCGTGTCCCATGGCTGTGTGCGGCTCTACGACGAGCACGTGCAGGAGGTGTTCGAGTTGGTGCAGGTGGGCACACCGGTGACCGTGCTGCCCTGAGGGATTAACCCGGAGGCCGCCCGTAGTATTGGCGCCACTTGAAGCCGGGTCCTGCCATGCGCGTGCTGTTCGCTGCAGCTGAATGCGCCCCGATGGTGAAGGTGGGTGGCATGGGCGATGTGGTGGGATCCCTGCCCCCCTCGCTCAAGGCCCTGGGCCACGATGTGCGGCTGATGATGCCGGGGTACGGGCGCTTGTGGGCCAAGCTCGACATCCCGGCAGAACCGGTGTGGCGCGGCCACACCATGGGAACCGATTTCGCCGTCTACGAGACGCGCCACCCGAGCAACGGCCTGCCGCTCTACCTGGTGGGGCATCCGGTGTTCGATCCGGAGCGCATCTACGGCGGTGAGGACGAGGACTGGCGCTTCACCTTCTTCGCCAGTGCCACGGCTGAATTCGCGTGGAATCACTGGAAGCCGGAGGTGCTCCATTGCCACGACTGGCACACCGGCATGATCCCGGTGTGGATGCATCAGGACCCCGAGATCAGCACGGTGTTCACCATCCACAACCTCAAGTACCAGGGACCCTGGCGCTGGAAGCTGGAACGGATGACCTGGGTGCCCTGGTACATGCAGGGGGATCACACCATGGCGGCGGCTTTGCTCTATGCCGATCGGGTGAATGCCGTGTCGCCCACCTACGCCCAGGAGATCCGCACGCCGGAATACGGCGAACAGCTCGATGGCCTGCTCAATTACGTGAGCGGCAAGTTGCGCGGCATCCTCAACGGCATCGACCAAGACGACTGGAACCCCGCCACGGACGCCACCCTTCCAGCCACCTACTCCGCTGACAACCTGGCCGGCAAGGCGGTTTGCAAGCAGGTGCTGCAGGAGCGCATGGGCCTGGCGGTGAACCCCGAAACCTTCCTGATGGGCATGGTGACCCGGCTGGTGGACCAGAAGGGTGTGGACCTGCTGCTGCAGGTGGCCGATCGGGTGTTGGCCTATTCCGACAGTCAGATCGTGGTGCTGGGCACGGGGGATCGCAACCTCGAATCCGGCTTGTGGCAGATGGCGGCGCGCCATCCCGGCCGCTTCGCCGTGTTCCTCACCTACGACGACGCCCTGTCGCGGTTGATCTATGCCGGTAGCGATGCCTTCTTGATGCCCAGCCGGTTTGAACCCTGCGGGATCAGCCAGCTGCTGGCGATGCGTTACGGCTCCATCCCCGTTGTGCGTCGCGTGGGTGGCCTGGTGGACACTGTGCCCCCCCATGATCCCCGCCACCATAGCGGCACGGGGTTCTGCTTCGACCGCTACGACCCCCTCGACTTCTACACCTCGATCGTGCGTTCCTGGGAGGCCTTCCGCCATGCCGAGAGCTGGCGTGAACTGCAGCAGCGCGCCATGACCGCCAACTTCAGCTGGGAGCGCTCGGCCCTGGAGTACGACCGCCTCTACCGGGAGGTGCGGGGGGTCAAGGAGCCCAGTCCGGATGCGGAGGCCGTAGGCCAGTTCTCCCTTGGCCAGGATGCCGATCCCAGTCGTCAGGGGGCAGACCAGCAGGGCGATGCGCCGGCGCCGGTGGGGGCTGGTTTCCGCAATCCGCTGGCCTTGCTGCGACGCCGCAACCTTGGCTGAGGGCGCCCCAGTCCATGGGTCGTGAGCCCCTGGCGAACCAGCCGCCGCGCTCCGATTTGCCGGCCCCCTATCGCAACCCCTGGATCGCCCTCGGCGATGACCTGCGGGCTGTCTGGTCAGACCTCGGCCTGAGGGCTCGGGAGCTCTGGCGCCGCAACGGCGAAGGTTCCCTGCGGCGGCCCCCCTGGTGGCCCCTGGATCTCGCCCCCCTGTTCTGGCCGGTGCTGCTCGCCGCGGCGCTAGCCCTGTTGATCGCTGCCGGGTTTGGCCTGCAGCGCTGGCAGGAGTCGCGCGCAACGTCTCCCAGCCCGATGGCGGCCACCGAGTTGTTATCGGAGCTGGCGGCCGATGGGCCTGCTGAACCAGCGCTGGAACCACAACCTGAACTGGAGCTGAAACCGGAACGGCCCATCGGGGCCGACTTGCCGGCGCCGGCTGGGCCCAGCCCCGATCTGGACGCGCAAGCGCCCCCAGAGCCCGCCCCCACGCCTGCCACCGATCCCCTGGATTCCCTGGTGCAGCGCCCGGAGGCCAATGGCCTGATCCTGGCGGCTACAGGCGAGCCGGCTTCGGCCACCCTCACCCTGCAGGTGCGCAGCACGTTTTTGGCGCTCTCGGCCGCTGAGCAGCAACGGCGGGCCGACCAATGGCAACAGTGGGCCCAGGAGCTGGGCTACGACCATCTGCTGTTGCGCGATTCAGGCTCTGGCCTGCTGGCCCGGGATGCCCTGGTGGGGAGCGGCATGATCGTGCTCACCGCGCCCCGTCCGTCCTGAAGCCGATGCAGCTGAGCCAGTTGATCCAGCAGTGGGGCCAGCCCCTGGGCGCGCCCGTGGATGGCACGCAGAATCTGGGTCCGATCTGCACCGATAGCCGCAGCCTGGAACGGGGCCAGCTGTTCGTGCCCCTGGTGGGCGAGCGCTTCGATGGCCATGGCTTCCTGCCGCAAGCGGCCGCTGTGGGGGCCCAGGCCGCCCTGGTGCAGCGCAACCGCGGGGTGGAGGTGCCGCCGGGCCTACTCCACTGGCTGGTGGATGACACCCTTGCGGCTTACCAGCAGCTTGCCCTCTGGCACCGCCGGGCGTTGGCGTTGCCCGTGGTGGCGGTGACGGGCTCCGCCGGCAAGACCACCACCCCCGAGTTGATTCGCGGCGTGTTGCAGCCCCTGGGCCCGGTGGTGGCCAGTGTGGGCAATGAAAACAACGACATCGGCGTACCCCTCACCCTCCTCAAGAGTGGCGAAGAGCATCGGGCTCTCGTGGTGGAGATGGGCATGCGCGGTCTCGGTGAGATCGAGCGCCTCTGCGTCTGCGCTGAGCCGGATCTGGCGGTGATCACCAACATCGGCACGGCCCACATCGGCCGCCTGGGCAGCCGGGAGGCCATTGCCACCGCCAAGTGTGAGATCACCACGGCCCTCAAGCCCACGGGCTGTGTGGTGATTCCCGCCGGCGATCCCGTGCTGGAGGCCGCCCTGGCTGCGGTGTGGAGCGGTCGGGTGCTGCGCGTGGCCCTGGAGGGGGAAGGTTTTGAATCCCAGGCCGATTGGCTGGGCCGGCTGGATGCCAGTGGCCAGACCCTGGAGGTGGCGGGAACGGTGCTGCCGCTGCCCCTGGAGGGCCAACACAACGCCCGCAACCTGATGCTGGCCCTCGCAGTGGCGAGCGAACTGGGGCTCAACGTCGCTGAACTGGAGCCATTGCAGGTGGATCTGCCGGGAGGCCGGAGCCGTCGCCTCAGCATCGGCGGCGTTTCGGTGCTCGATGAGACCTATAACGCCTCCCCAGAGGCCGTGCATGCGGCCCTGGCCCTGTTGCAACGTCAACCCGGCCGCCGCTTTGCGGTGCTCGGAACCATGCTGGAGCTCGGCGATCAGAGTGTGGCCTTGCATTGCCGTGTGGCGCAGCATGCCCGGGAGTTGGGCCTCGACGGGCTGGTGATTGTGGATGCTGGTGCCGAGGGCCAAGCCATGTTGGCGGCTGCCGCGGGTCTGCCCCGGCTGGCGCTGGTGTCCAGCCCGGCTGAGGCAGCGGAGCAGCTCTCCACCTGGATCCAACCTGGCGATCAGCTGTTGCTCAAAGCGAGCCGGGGCGTGGCCCTCGAACGGATCCTGCCGCTGCTGCCCGGGGGCTGAGCGTTCAGAGCTGCACCATGCCGCAGCGCATGCCCTTGAGCACGGCCTGCACCCGGTTGTTCACGTCGAGGGTTTTCAGGAGCCGTTTGGTGTAAGTGCGAGCGGTTTCCTCGCTCACCACCAGCTCCTTGGCGATCTCCTTGTCCGTCAGACCACTGGCCAACAAGTCCAGCACCTCATATTCCCGGGGCGTGAGGCGGGGGCAGCTCAGATAGGGCAGCGTGCCGGTGCGCAGGGAGGGGCTGCGATAGGAGTGGTGGCCCATCACGGCAATCACCGCCGCCTGCAGCGGTTTCTGGTCTTCGATGAAATCGGCCTCGGCCACCACGGCTTCGAGCCAGTCCGCATCGCTGTACTCCTGGGGGATGGCATCACCCAAGGCCAACACCACAACCTTCAGGGAGGGCTGGCTTTGGCGGGCTTTGCGGGCCAGCTCAAACCCGTTACCACTCTCCAGAAAATCCGTGCAGATCAACAACTCATAGGGTTCCTGGGCCAGGTAACGCAGGCAGGAGGCTTCGTCGGTGACGGCGCAGCCGATCAGGTTCGGTGCACTGAAGCTCTCGCATAGGCAGCGCAGGAAGAAGCGCCCCTTCATGGCCAGCGCCACTTTGCCGCTCACGGCTACAGACAGCAGCACCTCATCGAGGTTGCTGCCCTGAAGGCTGTCGAGGTAGGGGGTCAGGTCCATCGATCAACGGCGAACGATGTCGGGGGGCGTGCTCAGGAGGGCGGCGAGAGCTTGTCGTCCAGATCCCGTCGCAACTGAGCGTAGAGATAATCCGGCGACTTGTACCGGCGAGGCAGGCAGTGGTGCAGGGTGTCCAACCGACTCCAGCAGACTGTGCGCTGAATCTTCTTGAGGCTGCGATTCTCGGCGATCAGCATCTTCATCGCCTTGCAATAGAGCTGATAATTGGCTTCAAGTTCGCCAATGGTGATGCTGGGGGTCAGGCTCATGACTCACGGGAGCGATCGTCGTCGGTGCTGGCTGGTCAGTCGTCGTAGACCCGGCACTCCGGAGCTGCGGGGTTGAGATCGCAATAGAGTTCGAGGGGGCTGGGGTCCTTCTGCTCATCAGGATGGTGGGCTTTGTACTCCTCTAAGTCCTTGATTTCGGCCTCGAGATGTCCGGCCTTGGCTTGATCACCGCTGCGCCGTGCCTGCTCCAGCTCAGCCCGATCCTTGGCGAGATGGGAATCGATGTTCTCCATGGGAAAGGTGTTGAGATTGGCTTGGTCAAAGCCTATGGCGTGACGGTGTCTCGCTGCCCTTCATGGTGCACTGATGGATCCACTCATACACAAACTGAGATCATTGGTCTGTTGCGTTTATTGCGGCTAGGTACTTCTACTCCGGGCCGTGACTGGATGTCTGCGTTGGGTCTGATTTGCCCTCTCCAGTGTTCAGCATGTACAGCGCACGAGTACTACCCCCATATGGGGGCAATCCCTGTGGTGCTGGCGATCGGATGCTGGTCGAATCCGTTCAGCCAGCAGGCAGGATGGTCTCGAGATCTGTAATCGCGATCAGCGAGTTACATCGCGGAGTTCCTTGCTTGCACGCTCTGGAGATGCCATCGCCGCTGAACGCGGGTCCCTTAGGGTTGTGGGCGACACATCCCGGTCCGCATGACCCTCGACTCCTTCAAGGCATTTGCTTCCCTCGTGGGCTCGGATGCCGCGGTGCGCAGCCAACTGAAGGCCGCTGCCAATGCCGATGAGGTGGTGGGTGTGGCCGCCAGCCATGGCCATCACTTCAGCAAAACCGTGCTGCTGCGTCAGCACGCCGAAGCCCTGAGCCAGGCGCACGATCACGAGCTCGAAGGCATCAGCAGCTGGAGCGATGCCCTGATGCACTGCTTCGGCGTCAGCGACAAGGACTGAAGGGAGTCCCCACCCCCCACCGGCTCAGCTGGCGCTGGGGGGCTGCCAATGCTCCTTCACCAGTTGCTTGGCCCGGCCGAGGGCGAGTGCCCCGGCGGGTACGTCCTTGGTGAGGGTGGAGCCTGCCCCCACGGTCACGTTGGCTCCCAGGTTGATCGGTGCCACCAGCACGCTGTTGGCACCGGTTTTGCTGCCGGCGCCGATCACGGTGCGGTGCTTGTTCACGCCGTCGTAGTTGGCCGTGATCGTGCCGGCGCCCACGTTCACCCCTGCTCCCAGGTCGGCATCGCCGATGTAGCTGAGGTGATTCACCTTGGAGCCGGCGCCGATCTGGCTCTGTTTGATCTCTACGAAATTGCCCACCCGGCAGTCCTCGGCTAGCTCAGCGCCAGGCCGCAGCTGGGCGAAGGGGCCGATGCTGCAGTGGTCGCCCACGCTGGCCTCCCGCACCACGGAGTAGAGCACCTCCACGCCAGTGCCCACCTGGGCGTTCTCCAGCAGGGAACCGGGGCCGATGTGGCAGCCATCGCCAATGCTGGTGTTGCCGCGGAAATGGCACTGGGGGTCCACCACCACGTCGCGGCCAAAGCGGGTGCCATCGCTGAGGGTGCAGCTGGAGGGATCCACGAAGGTCACCCCTTCGGCCATCCAGTGCTTGCGCAGCCGGTCCTGCAGCACGGCCTCGCATTGGGCCAGCTGAATCCGGTCATTGATGCCGCTGATCTCCTCGGCATCGGCCACCTCCAGGTGCATGGCCGGGCTGAGCATCGCCACGGTGTCGGTGAGGTAGAGCTCACCCTGGTCGTTGTCGGTGGTGAGCTTGGGCAGCACTTCCGCCAACTTCTGCCAGTTGAAGCAGTAGATGCCGGCGTTGGTGAGCCTGTTGGCCCGCTGCTCCTCACTGCAATCGCGGTGCTCCACGATGGCGGACACGGTGCCGGCCGCATCGGCGAACACCCGCCCGTAGCCGCTGGGATCGGCCAGGCGCGCGGTGAGCAGAGTCACGGCGGCTCCGCTGGCACGGTGCTGGGTCAACAACTGCTGGATGGTCTGCTCGCGCAGCAGGGGCACATCGCCGTTGAGCACCAGCAGATCGCCCTGGAACCCGGCGAGCGGTTCGAGCAGCTGCTGCACGGCATGACCCGTGCCGTTCTGGGGTTGTTGCAGCACGTACTCCAGGTCCGGGTGGCTGGCCAGGGACGCCTCCACGCGCTCGGCCTGGTGCCCCACGATCAGCAGCTGACGCTCCGGGTTCAGGGGGCGGCAACTGGCCAACACCCGCTCCACCAGGGTGGCGCCTGCCAGCGGTTGGAGCACCTTGGGCAGCACGCTTTTCATGCGGGTGCCCTTCCCTGCGGCCAGAACGGCAACGGCGAGCATCGGCGGGAAGCGGTAACTGGGCGGGAATCTAGGCGCCGCCCATGGCTCAGGCCTGTAGGCGCTGCAGGTCGTCCCAGAAGGTGGGATAGGACACGGCCGCCGCCTCCGCCCGCTCCAGGCTGGTGGCACCCCGCGCAATCTGGGCGGCTACCGCCAGGCTCATGGCCACGCGGTGGTCGGTCTCGCTGTCCACAGCGGCGCCGTGGAGCTCCACGCCACCCTGGATCGCCATGCCATCGGCGAACTCCTCGATGCGCGCGCCCATGGCCCCCAGCTGACGGGCCATCACCGCTAGCCGGTCTGTTTCCTTCACCCGCAATTCCTCCGCCCCGGTGACCCGGCTGATGCCCTCGGCGCAACAGGCGGCTACCGCCAGCACCGGGATTTCATCCACCAGCCGCGGGATCAGTTCCGCGCCGATGCTGAAGGCCTGCAGGGGGCCATGGGTCACCCGCAGGTCGCCCACGGGTTCGCCCGCCACATCGCGGGCATTGAGCAAGTCGATGCGGGCCCCCATCTGCTCCAGCACGTCGAGGATGCCGGTGCGGCTGGGGTTCAGACCCACGTTCTCCACGGTGAGGTCAGCGCCGGGGGTGATGGCACCAGCAACGAGCCAGAAGGCGGCGGAGCTGATATCGCCGGGCACAACCACCTCCTGGCCCCGCAGGCTGGCGCCGGGGGTGATGGTGACCTCCGTGTTGCCGGCCCCGCCCACACTCAGTTGGGCGCCAAAGGCCCGCAGCATCCGCTCGCTGTGATCGCGGCTCTGCACCGGTTCGATCACGGTGGTGCAGCCCTCCGCCGTGAGGGCCGCCAGGATGATGGCGCTCTTCACCTGGGCCGAGGCCACCGGGGTGTGGATCGTGGTGCCGCGCAGGGGCACCCCTTCAATCGCCAGGGGAGCCAGGTTGCCGCCGCTGCGGCCGGAGATGCGGGCCCCCATCGCACTGAGGGGGCCGCCCACCCGCTGCATCGGCCGGCGCCGCAGCGAGGCATCGCCATTGAGCACAAAGTGCCGGCCACGGCGGCCTGCCAGCAACCCCAGCATCAGCCGCATGGTGGTGCCGGAGTTGCCGCAATCCAGCACATCGTCTGGCTCCTGGAAACCGTCGAGGCCCACCCCGTCCACCAGCACGGGCTGCCCCGCCTCGATCGGCGACACCGCCACCCCCATGGCCCGCAGGCAGGCGGCGGTGCTGAGCGGATCCTCGGCGGGCAGCAGACCTTCAATGCGCGTGGTGCCTTCGGCGATGGCCCCGAACAGCAGGGCCCGGTGCGAAATCGACTTGTCGCCCGGCACCCGCACCGTGCCCCTCAGGCTGCGGCCAGCGGTGGTTCCCAGGGCGAGCGGCATCGGGGGCAGGGCATCTGCGGCGAGCGTAGGCAGTGGCCGTTGGCCCCAGTTATCGCTAACACGTTTTCAGTGCTCCCCCTGGCCCGTGGCCGAACACCTCGACGTTGTCTTTGCGTTTCTCGGACAGATCCAGGCCGATGCCCAGCTGCGGGCCAGCCTCA
>CALJTZ010000350.1 GCA_937975655.1 uncultured Synechococcus sp.
GAGTGGCTGCATCGGCTCGGAAATCTCACCCTCACCGGCTACAACCCCGAGCTCAGCGACCGGCCCTTCCTCGACAAGCGCGACCACCAGGAGGGCGGCTTCCGCACCAGTCCCCTGCGGCTCAACCAAGGCCTGGGGCAGCTGGAGCGGTGGGATGTGGATGCCATGCGCCAGCGCGGGGAGACCCTCGCGGCACGGGCTTTGGATGTGTGGGCATCGCCCCAACTGAGCGAGGAGCAGCGGCAGACCTACCGGCAACCAAGCCGCAGCCAGGTCGCCAGCTACACCCTCGACGACCATTCCCAGCTGGCCAACCCCCAGATCCGAGCAGTCTTCGACGTAATGGATGCCCGCATCCGTGCGCTTGATCCAAACGTGAGTCAGGAGGTACTCAAGCTCTACATCGCCTACAAGGCCGAAACCAATTTCGTGGACATCGTTCCCCAGGCCAAGCGGCTGCGCCTGAGCCTCAACATGCCCTTTGCCGAACTGGACGACGCCAGGGGCATCGCCAAGAACGTGGCCGGCATCGGCCGCTGGGGCAATGGCGAGGTAGAGATTGGTGTCGCCACTCTGGAAGAGGTCCCCTATGCCCTCGGCCTGATCCGCCAGTCCCTGGATAGACAACTGGAGGAAGAATCACGAGATTGACCTCAGCCTTAGCCTATGAGTCCTGCACGCTGACCGACCGGTCGCCTCAGCTCCATGACCCAAGCCACTCCTGATGTTGCCACTGGGGCTCCAGGCCAGGCCTGGGCTGTCACGGCCGAGAAAGTCAACGATGTGGTGCACCGTCTGGTGGCAGCAGCATCGCCACTGAGACTGATCGCTTTCGGCTCGGCTGCGCGGGGTGAACTTGCCGCAGCCAACGATCTCGATCTGCTGGTGGTGGAACCCGAGCTCACCAGCCGCTATAGCGAAATGGTGCGTCTTCAAAAAGCGCTGCGGGGCGTGTTGATGTCGGTGGATTTGGTCGTGACCAGCGAGGCCAGTTACACCGAGCGCTGCCGGATTCCTGGCACGCTTGAGTATGCCGCGCACCGCGAGGGACGGGTTCTCCATGACTCGCTCTGATCAGGCGCGGTTGCTGCAGCGCAAGGCATCGCAGGACCTGACCGTGCTCGACAGACTGCTGGATGATCCAGCCATCGACGACGAGACCCTCGGCTATCACGCCCAGCAGGCAGCAGAAAAGCTCCTCAAGGCGCTGCTTGCTCTGCACGGACACGACTTTCCCCGCAGCCACAACATTGGTCTGCTCCTCGATCTACTGGCCAGTCACGGCAATCCCCTGCCGGAGCGCTTCGAGGCACTGCAGACCCTCACGCCGTTCGGCACGGTGTTCCGTTACGACGACCTGCCGCTGGAGGACACCCCTGATCGTCACAGCTGGCCGCCGTTGCTCCACGATCTTCAGGCCCATGTAACAGCGGTGATCGAAGCGGATGGCCGCCCTGGAGCGGAACCCAGCCCATGAGCTCCCAGTACGCCTTCATCACCAGTCAATGGCCCGAGCTGCATGCCGAGGCCGTACGCGTCGAGCAGTTCGCCCTCTCCGATCCCCGCACTTCCTGCTTCTATGCCCGCCGCACGATCGAGCTGCTGGTGGTGTGGGTCTACGACAGGGCCTCCTGAATAAGGCCAGACCAGTTGCGCTGCAGTGGATCTGGGCGGTTT
>CALJTZ010000351.1 GCA_937975655.1 uncultured Synechococcus sp.
GGTTGATGGACCTCCAGCAGTGGTTCCACGGCCATCGCCACGGGCCCGATGCCATCGCCTACGCCCGCGCCACCGCCACCGCCACCGCCTCCCTCTGATGACCACCGCTGCTCCCCACCTGCGCGAGGACCTGCTCACCCCGCGCTTCTACACCACCGAAATCGAGAAAGCGGCCAAAACCGATCTCGAGGGTCAGCGCGCCGCCTTCGACGCGATGCTCAACGAGATGGAGGCCGACTACAACCGCGATCACTTCGATCGCAAGGCACCGTTGGATCGGCTGCGGGCCCTCAATCCCGAGGAGAAGAGTGCCTATGAGAGCTATCTGGTGCGCAGCTGCGTATCGGAATTTTCGGGATTTCTGCTGTTCAAGGAGCTCTCCCGCAAGCTGCAGAAAGCCAATCGCCCGGAGCTCAGCCGCCTGTTCAATCTGATGGCCCGCGATGAGGCGCGCCATGCTGGTTTTCTCAATCGGGCCCTTGTGGCCGAGGGGATTGAAATTGATCTGCCATCGTTGAGTGGCAAGCGGCCGATCACTTGGTTTCCCCTGAGCTGGGTGCTGTATTCGGTGTATCTCTCCGAGAAGATCGGCTATTGGCGCTACATCCTCATTGATCGCTATCTCAAGGCTCACCCCGAGAACGACTTCGCCCCCCTGTTCGACTTCTTCGAGCCCTGGTGCCAGGACGAGAACCGCCACGGCGACATCTTCAACATGCTGATCCGCTGTTGGCCGGGGCTGCGGGAGGGGCTGCGGGGCCGGCTGCTGAGCCGTTTCTTCCTCTGGAGTGTGTTTCTCACCCACAGCCTCACGGTGTGTGAGCGGGGCAATTTCTACAAGCTGCTGGGCATGGATCCCAGCAGCTTTGATGAAGAGGTGATGCGGCAGACCAATCGCACTGCCCGGCGTGCGTTCCCGGTGGTGTTCAACCTCGAAGGACGCAACTATTTCGAGCTGCGCGATCAGTTGGTGGACACCTTTCGCGCCATCAAGGCCACGGATGCCGAGCCTGCCGGTGTGGGTCGGCTGCTGAAGGGCCTGGGCTTGAAGGTGCGCTTCGCCGGCCTGCTGTTGCGCCAGTTCAGCCAGCCGATGGTGTGCTCCTCCGAGGCCATTGCATGACGGTTCAGAGCATGAGCGTGCCCCCTGCCCTGCCCACCAGCTCCGCCACAGTGCTGTTCATGGTGGCGATCCACGCCCTGGCGCTGCTGGTGTTGCTGGCCCTCTACTGGCCCCTATTGCTGTAGGGCATCCCGCTGCGGCTGGTGCTCACTTACCACGTCACCTGGCTGGTGAATTCGGCCACCCACCGCTGGGGCTACGTGAGCCATGCCAGTGGTGATGGCTCCCGCAACAACTGGTGGGTGCCTCTGCTCAGCTTCGGCGGGGGCTGGCACAACAACCATCACGCCTACCCCAGCAGCGCCTGCCAGGTGCTGCGGCGCCTGGGGCTGGCCCGCCGCATTCGTCTCGCCGCACCCCTCAATTCCTCTCACTCCCCGTCATCGTCATGACCACCAGCCTCGCCATTCCCGACACCGCCACCCCCGCCTACCGCGATGCCTACAGCCGCATCAACGGCGTGGTGGTGGTGGGTGAAGGGCTGGCCGACCGCCATTTCCGCCTGCTGGCCAGGGCTATCCCTGAGGACAACGAGGAGTTGATCCGGCTGGGGGCGATGGAGGGGCGCCACGCCTGCGACTTCACCGGCTGCGGGCGCAACCTCGGGGTGAAACCCGACGTTGTGCTGGCCAAGCAGCTGTTCGCGCCCCTGCACCAGCTGTTTCTGGAGTGCGACCGCAGCGGTGATCTGCCGGGTTGTCTGGTGATCCAAGGGCTGGTGGTGGAGTGCTTCGCCGTGGCCGCTTACCGCCACTACCTGCCCGTGGCCGATCCCTATGCCCGGCCGATCACGGCCACGGTGCTGCAGGACGAAGCCGAGCACCTCAACTACGCCGAGTGCTGGTTGAAGGAGCGCTTTGCGCAGGTGGAGCCAGCCGTGACGGCCATCTGTCGCCGCGCTCTGCCGGTGACCCTCGCCATCCTGCGGGAACTCAGCGGCGACATGCGCGCCATCGGCATGGATCCCCTTGATCTGGTGGCCAGCTTCAGCGAGCTGTTTCAGCAGTCGCTGGAAACCATCGGCTACGTCCCCAAACTGGCCCGGCGCCTGATCATGGGGGCGGCTGCCTCCGTGCCCCTCAACTGAAGGCGGCCGTGGCGGCAGGGCCGAGGCCCGTTGCCGCAGCAGCTTGGGCGAGAGCACGGCGGTTTCGGT
>CALJTZ010000352.1 GCA_937975655.1 uncultured Synechococcus sp.
GCATTCACTGGTTTCGGGCCGCCTTCTACACGCCGGTGTTGGTGTCGATCGTGGTGGCGGCCATCGCTTTTCGCTGGCTCTACGCCGAGACCGGCTTGATCAACGGCTGGCTCAGCGCCCTGCTGGGGCCGGCCTTTTCGCCCATTGGCTTCCTCACCAATCCCCTGCTGGCGCTGCCCTCGGTGATGGTGGTGACGCTCTGGAAAGGCCTCGGGTACTACATGGTGATCTTTCTGGCCGGCCTGCAGGGCATCTCGCCGGATCTTTACGAGGCCGCCGAGCTGGATGGCAGTGAGGGCTGGCGGAAGCACCTCGACATCACCCTGCCGTTGCTGCGCCCCTACCTCACCCTCGTGGCCGTGATTTCCGCCATCGCGGCCACCAAGGTGTTCGAGGAGGTCTACCTGATGACCCAGGGCGGCCCTGCGGATGCCACCAAGACGCTGGTGTACTACGTGTATGACCAGGCCTTCGCCGAGTTGGAGATCAGCTACGCCTGCACTGTGGGTCTGGCCCTGTTTGTGATCGTGCTGCTGCTTAGCCTGGTGCGCTTCGCCTTCGCCGGCGACAAAGGTTTCAGCTGAACGGCTTGCCCCCGTTCCAGCCCCAAGAGGTGCGATGGTGGTTGATTGACCTGCCGGCGCATGGGCGCTTCGATCGGGATTGTGGGGGGCGGCCAGCTCGCCTGGATGCTGGCGGAGGCTGCCCAGCAGCGGGGCGTTTCCCTGCAGGTGCAAACCCCCAATCCCCAGGATCCGGCTGTTGCCCTGGCGGCCGGCGTGGTGCAGGCGGATGTGCGCGATGTGTCCGCCACCCGGCGGCTGGCCGAGGGCTGCTCGGCCATCAGCTTCGAGAACGAGTGGGTGGACCTCCAAGGCCTGGCCCCCTTGGAGGCCGAGGGCGTCCACTTCGTTCCCTGTCTGGATGCCCTCAAACCCCTGGTGTGCAAGCGCAGCCAACGGGAGCTGCTGCAGCGGTTAAATCTTCCTTCCCCCCGCTGGATTCCCCTGGATCAGCTGCAGCAGAGGCCAAAGGTCGCTGCGGTGACGGCTGCAGTGGCGGCAAGTGACGCTAGTGCTGGTGGTGCGACAAGCCCCGAGGTGCTGTTGCCGGACGGATTCGCGTTCCCGCTGATGGCCAAGGCTGCCAGTGGCGGCTACGACGGCAAGGGCACCGCCCTGCTGCACTCAGCTGCGGAGCTGGAGGCCTTGCTGCAGCGGGTGGATGCCGGCAATTGGATCCTGGAGGAGTTCGTGAGCTTCGACCAGGAGCTGGCGGTGGTGGCGGCCCGGGATCGTCTGGGGGAGGTGGTGTGTTTTCCCCTGGTGCAGACCCATCAGCACCAGGTTGAATTGGTTCAGACTATCCCTCACCTGCCTTATTTGCGCAGGGGTGGCATTGTAGGGCAGCTGAAG
>CALJTZ010000353.1 GCA_937975655.1 uncultured Synechococcus sp.
GCGCATGCTGCGCCACAGCGCGTGGCTGGCCGAGCGCTGGACCGACCCGGCCTTCCCGGTGGCGTTCCCGTGGTTCGGCACGCCGAACCACTGGAGCCAGCAGACGGTGGAGCTGCGCGAGCAGATCCGCACCATCCTCCAGACCCGCAAGGAGGACGAGCCCGCTTCTTGAACAGGCGAAGGGGCTGAAGGAGCTGCAGCTCCGGCCCTGCCTGCCGAAGCTGCACTCGATGCCGATCGGATGCCGATGGTCACCGAGGAGGACATCGCCCAGATCGTGGCCTCCTGGACGGGCGTTCCTGTTCAGAAGCTCACCGAGAGCGAGTCGGCCAAGTTGCTGAACATGGAGGAGACCCTCCACCAGCGCCTGATCGGCCAGGACGAAGCCGTGAAAGCCGTGTCCCGCGCCATCCGTCGGGCCAGGGTTGGTCTCAAGAACCCCAACCGTCCGATCGCCAGCTTCATCTTCTCCGGCCCCACCGGCGTGGGCAAAACTGAACTCACCAAATCACTGGCGGCCTACTTCTTCGGCAGCGAAGAGGCCATGATCCGCCTCGACATGTCGGAGTTCATGGAGCGCCACACGGTCAGCAAGCTGATCGGTTCGCCTCCGGGCTATGTGGGCTTCAATGAAGGTGGTCAGCTCACCGAAGCGGTGCGGCGCCGGCCCTACACCGTGGTGCTGTTCGACGAGATCGAAAAGGCCCACCCCGACGTGTTCAACCTGCTGCTGCAGCTGCTGGAAGACGGTCGCCTGACCGACTCCAAAGGCCGCACGGTGGACTTCAAGAACACCCTGATCATCATGACCTCGAACATCGGTTCGAAGGTGATCGAGAAGGGCGGCGGTGGCCTCGGCTTCGAATTCTCCGGTAGCGATGCCGAGGAAACGAATTACAACCGCATTCGCTCCCTGGTGAACGAGGAGCTGAAGCAGTACTTCCGCCCTGAATTCCTCAACCGTCTCGACGAAATCATCGTCTTCCGTCAGCTCACCCGCGACGAGGTCAAGGAGATCGCCGAGATCATGCTCAAGGAGGTGTTCGGCCGCATGGGCGAGAAGGGGATTCATCTCTCCGTCACCGAAGCCTTCAAGGAGCGGCTGGTGGAAGAGGGGTACAACCCCAGCTACGGCGCCCGTCCGCTACGCCGCGCCGTGATGCGCCTCCTGGAAGACTCCCTGGCCGAGGAATTCCTCTCCGGCAGGCTTGGCGATGGGGACTCTGCGGTGGTGGATGTGGACGACAACAAACAGGTGGTGATCCGCAAAACCTCCGAGCCCGTGGCCATGCCGGCCCTGGCTGGAGCTGGGGCCTGATCAAGGCCAAGCCCCAGGCCTTTCCCAACCTCCAATTCAAGAAGCCCAACGGTCAGCGTTGGGCTTTTTTTGTGCGTGCTCCGCACCGGCAGGGGAGAGCGCTTGATGGCCGCCAGTTCTGATCACACTGGCGGTGGAGCACTCCCGGTGAGTTGTGGCGGCAGGGCAGGACAAGACCTTCGACTCCGCCTATCCCGGCTCCGTGCTGTGGTGGCTGGACGACGACATCGACCTCTGCCGGCAGATGGTGCCCCGCTTGCGCAGCAGCGGTTGGCAGGTGCGGACGTTCCATCGCTCCGAGCAAATGCTGGCCGCACTGCAGGAAGGCCGCCCCGATCTGCTGGTGCTCGATCAGCGACTGCCCGACCACCTCGGCACTGAGCTGCTGCACGATCTGCGCCGGGCAGGCCAGAGCTTTCCCGTGCTGATGCTCTCCGCCATGGGAGCCGCCGCTGATCGCATCCATGGCCTGGAACAAGGCGCCCAGGACTACCTGGTGAAACCCTTTCATGCCCGCGAAATGCTGCTGCGTTGCGAGCAGCTGTTGCGAATCAGCCAGCACCTGGCCGTGTCCCCCTCGCAGCAGGAACAGCAGATCGTGCTCGGGGAGGTGGCGTTTCGCCCCCACGAGGGTTCCCTGCGCAAGGCCGGAGCCCCCAGCGTGACGCTGAGTCGGGGGGAGCGGATCCTGTTGCTGGCCCTCTGCCGGGCCCCTGGCCGCGTGCTGACCCGCGAGCAACTGGCCCTGGCCAGTGGCAGCCTCACCCCGGTGAGCAGCAGCCGCAGCATCGACATGCGGCTGTCCAGGCTGCGGCGCCTGCTGGATCAGGCCTCCGGCGGATCCCTGCACATCGAAACCGTGCGGGCCCATGGCTATGCCCTGCGCATCGAAGCCGACGGCGACGGCGACGGCCATACCAACAAGGGGGCGCCCCCATGAAGCGGGCGATTCTGTTGAGTGGCCGTGACCGCCGCGAACTGCTGATCGCCTGCGCGATCGGCAGCAGCGCCGCCCTGCTGCTGTTGCTGCTGGCGCTGCTGATGCTGCAACGCAGTGGCCTGAACCTGGTGGCCACCAGCGGAGCGCTGCTGGTGGTGCTGGCGATCGTGCTGGGCGGGCTCGTGGGGGTTGGGGCCTTCCTGCAGCGGGAGCTGTGGCAACCGCTCAACCAGCTGCTCAAAGCCCTGCCCCGGCGGTCCAGCCAGGAGGTGAGCCTGGTGCTCGACGGCGGCATCGCTCCGCTCCAGCTGCTCTCCCACCGCATCAATGGCCTGCTGCATCAGATGCACAGCGCCGCGGCCAATCGGCAGCGCCAATTCGATGACCTGGCCCACGACATCCGGGGGCCCCTGACCCGGCTGTTGCTGCGGGTGGAGACCCTGCGGGAGCAGGACACCCATGACCCCGAGCTCGTGGCCGGCCTGGAAGCCGATCTCGAGGCCCTGGTGGCCCTGGATCAGGAGCTGGGGGAGATCGGCGAAGAAGGAATCAGCCCCCGCCCCCGCGAACGGCTGCCCCTGGAGCCGTTCTGCCGGGAGATCGCCAGAAGTTACGGGCCGCGGCTGGTGGTGGTGGAGATCCCGGCAACGGTCAGCGGCTGGGTGGATCGCCGCCTCCTGCAGCGCACCCTCCACAACCTGATCGAGAACGCCCTGGAACACGGAGGCGCACCGGTGCGGATCACGGCGCATCCCAGCGGCCCTGGCACGGTGATCCAGCTGGATGACACGGGCAAGGCGGGGCTGGCCTCACCCCTGAGCGTTCCCCTGCTGCCGCCACCACACCATGGGCTGGGATTGGCCATCGCCCGCAGTTTCTGCCGCAGCCATGGGGGCGAGCTGCAGGTGGGGGCCTCCCCCCAGGGTGGCTGGCAGGTGCAGCTGAGGCTGGGGCCTGCTCCCCCTCAGGAGCCCGGCCCGTGAGCCATCCACCTGGGCCCGACACGGACCCCAACGCCCTTGAGCAGCTGGTGGCCCGCTGGCGCCAGGCGGGCGATCACTACGCCCATGGGCTCCTGAATCAGCCCATCCCCACAGACCCGGAGGAACGCGCCCGGGCCGTGGATCTGCTGCTGAACCTGGGCGCCTGGCCCCAGGCCCGTGCCCTGGTGCTCACCTGGCTACTGGAATGGCTGGCCGCTCTGCCAGAACGGGGCAAACCCGAACCCCGGCCAAGTGAGGCGCTGTGGCGCTGCCTGGCCAACGTGTGCGAGCGCAGCCACGACGGGCAGCTGCTGGAGCTGTTCTGGCAGGGCCTGGAGCAGTTGCGGCCGCAGGCGGTCCCCACGGGTGTGCTGCCCCTGGTTGGGGTGCCGATCCTCAATGGAGAGGAACATCTCCACAACCTGCTGGCCAGCCTGGACGTGCCGATTGAGGTGCTCGCGATCGTGGATCAGAGCGGTGGCCGCCACGACCCGCAGGCCCTGCAGCTGCGCCACACGTTGCGGCAGTTGGAACGGGAGGGCCGGCCCGGCATCGGCCAGATCCGCGTGGCCAGGCCGTTTGCCAATGCTGGGGTTGCAGCAGCCTGGAACCAGATCCTGCTCAGCTTTCCCGAGGCCGCCATGGCCCTGATCGTGAACCACGACGTGGTGTTTCCCCCGGGGCTGCTCGCCGAGGTGCTGGCGCGGCTGAATCCCGATCAGCCGCAATACATGGCCCTGTTTCCGGGGGATCGCGCCTTCTCCGCCTTTGTACTCACGGCCCTGGCCTGGGATGCCGTGGGCCGCTTCGATGAGCGCTACTACCCCGCCTACTGCGAAGACCTCGACTACCGCGACCGCCTGCTGGCCACCCCCAGCGTGCAACGGCTTAACGGCAGCTTTGCCCATGGGCGGATGCTGGCCCACAACCCCCTGCAGAGCCGCACCCTGGCCGAGGATCCCGGCCTGGCGCAGCAGAACAAGCGCAGCTTTCAACTGAACCGTCTCTGGTATTCCTTCCGGCGCCGCGGGCCGGGAAGTGCCTGGCTGGCCTCGGGCCTCTGGCGGCAGCGCTGGCTCGGGGAGTGGGACTGAGAGGGGGGTGGCAGCCGCCACGGCCGAGCGCCATGCATAGGCTCCGGCCATCGACAGCCTGGACAGAGGGCCATGGCGGAGGGACAGCCCGATCCCAACCAATCGCAGTCCTGGTTGATGCAGGCCCAGTCAGTGCTGCAGCACCCTGACCAAGGTGGCGCCGCCAGCCGCCTGCGCCGGGCCCGCCAAGCCGTGACCCAGGCGCACAACCTGGGCCTCTCCTCTGGAGCCATCGAGCAGCTGGGTCTGGAGAGTGCCCTGCTGGCCCTGGGCCGCGCTCTGGAGACCACGGGCCTGAACCGGGCAGCCCAGCACTGCCGTGATCGGGCCGCCGCCAACCAGGCCATCGCCTCACTCCCGCCAACACACCTGGACGCACTGAATCGCTGGGTGTACCCCCGGTCCCTGCGTCGCTACCAACTGGACATCCTGGAGGGGCGGCCCCTGGAGCTGCAGCTGGATGGGAGCACCTATCAACTGCAGCACTGCCGGGCGGATGCCGATCGCAACCACCTGCTGCTGCAACGCCGCAACGACCAGAGCCTGTGGTGGTGGTCGTCCGGAGAATGCGGCGAGGGCTACCGGCTGTCAGCGCAACCGCTGCAACCCGCGCCACGGGCTGAAGCACAGCCGCGCTCTGGCCAGCGGGCGGTGGTGCGGGCCGGGAATGGCAACGTTGCCCACTTCCTCTGGAACGAGCTGGATCCCCTACTGCGAGTGCTAGCAACGGGCACCGGCCTGGAGCTGCTGCAGGACAACGACACCGTGCTGAACCTGGCCCAGCTGGAGGGGGTAACCCTGGTGGAACCCGAGCTACTCGCCCAGCGCCCCAGCGTGCGCTTGGGCAGCACGCTGGTGACGGCCCAGGCCCGCACCACGGTGATCGAGGCCCTGGCCAGGGAAGCGCCGCCAGCGCTGCCACCTGATCGGCCCCAACCCTTGATCCTGTTGGGCATCCGCGGACCAGGGCGGCGGGAGCTGCGCAATGAAGTGGCTTATTTCTGCGGCTTGATTGCGGCACTCACGCAACATTTTCAGCGGCCCTTGATCCTGCTGGATGGATTCACCTATCAACACAACAATCGTGATCAACCGCAAGCGCGGCAGCGGGAGCAGGTCTGCACAACCCGGGTGCAGGAGATCCTGGAATCCTGCCCCCAGGCACAACTGGAAATGCTCTCCGGACTGGAGTTTGCCGCCTGGATGCAGCGCACGGAAGGGGTGCGTTTTTATGTGACCCATGAGGGCACGATGCAACACAAGCTGGGCTGGCTGCAACCGCACATTCCAGGCCTCTGCCTGGTGGGATCCCCTCACGCAGACGCCATCGCCCGCTGGCATCGCCAACAAGTGGAAGGCGCAGGCCCGCTCACCACTCTGCCCACAGATCTCTATGCGCAGGATGAGGCACCAGCCAGCCTTCCCGAAGCGGAACACCACAATCTCCCTTTTGAGTTTGTGAACATCGAACAGGCGATTAGCCTAACCATGGCCTTGATCAGATCCCAGCTGGAGATGCCCACGGCTGGCCCCACAGATCAACAGCAAGTCTAACGCAAGCTTGGGGCAGCAGTGCGACAGAAAGCCATTGGCAACCAGTATCTTTTTAGGCTGAGATTTCGGAGGCAGGCAACAGGAGTTCAGGCTGATGGCACCGCAATGGTTCTATATCTTTGGCTACTACGGATCAAAAAATGCCGGCGATGAGGCCTTTCGCCTGGCCTTTCAGCAGTTACTGCCCGCCAGTGCGGAATTGCGCTTTATCCGGCCATCGCAGCTCGCCGAGAATCGAACCCTGGCCAGCGAGATTGAGCAGGATGTGACGAGCGGACGCGCTCGTTTGATTGTAGGCGGTGGCGCCATCATCGGCGAACCCTACTTCTGGGCCCACATCCCGGCCCGGACGCCCTTCCATATCGTCAGCGCCGACATTGGCTCCCAGGAGCACCTGCTGAGCAGCTACACCCCCACCCTGGCGCAGATGCGCCAGTCCTGGATTCGCAGCGAAGCGGATGCCGTGCAGCTGCGCCGACTGACCCCTTCGGATCGCAGCATCCACTACCTGCCGGACATCGTTCATGCCCTAGGCGCCACTCCAGCCGAGCGACAAGCCATCAACGAACTGGATCCAAGTGTCCGCAACAAACAGCTGCACGAACGGATGGGAGAGCACTGCGAGAACACCATGCCCGCCGGCCAGCTCCGCAACAAGAATATGGCCATCTTTCTCTCCGATCACTACTACGATTACAAAACCATCCGCAGCTCATGCGTACTGGAAGGGATTGAACGAGAAGCCGCTGACAAGCTCTATCTCCGCAACCTAAGACTCGCCCTTGACGAGATCACGCCCTACTACAACCTCTACCTTTTCAGCCTGAGCTACTGGTACAACTCCATCGATGCCTACGTGGGATACAGACTGGCCAAAGCCTCCAACCATGCCCCTCTCTATAACCTCGTGTCCCATTACATGAAGCCGGAAACCATCATGGCACTAATGCCCTATTTTGATGCCGCCGTTTCGATGAAATTCCACGGCCTCATTTTCCCGATGACAGCCCATGTACCCGTCATGAACCTGGGCAGCTCCAAGAAGAATCGCGACCTCGCCCAGCAGATGGGGCTGATCAGTGTGAAACCTGAGGAGCTCACCCGCGAGTCGTTCCTGGCAGCACTCAAACAGGTGGAATCCGTGGAATATGCCACCTCTTTAGCCGAAACACAACGGCTGGCCCGGGAAACGATCCACACCGCATTCAAAGTTCCGAACTTATGGGACTAGGGGCATCCATGCCACGCCATCATCAATCGACGCAATCAGGTCGGCCATGGCCAGCGCCAGCACACAGGTGCGGCAATCAAACAGATTGAAGAACAGCCTCACCTCATCCCCCTGCACCAGCACACTGCTCACATAGCAAACACCGGGATTTTTGCGGAAACCCGGATCGTGGGCCAAGGCCTGGGTGTTCACCGAGAGAATCGGCTCACGGCTGATCCGCTGGGGCTCCAGGGTATCGGCAGAAACCAGAATCAGATATTGATCGTAGATATAAGAGTGCTTCCGGCGGCGGTGCACCACAAGCCCGAGCCCGCGCTCACCATGCTGGTCGTGCAAGGCGAAGGGGTGTGCACTGTTGCGCAACGGCCCCTGAAGACCCTCTGGCAGAGCCAGCGGCTGGTCATGCATCAGCTGCCAATGCTGCAGGCTGGCATCGGCCTGAAACACGCGCCAGGGTTGCACCGAATAGAAGAGGAACAGCTGTTGATCGCGCCGGTGGATCAGCCAGTTCTTCTCAAAACCGCTAGGTAGCTGGGCTGGAGGGGATTGCGGCTCAGCGGGGAACTGCAGCAGGGGGAGGCGCTCAAACACCAGAACGCCCCGCTCAAGATCCAGCCGTCCCAGGGCCTGAACCACCAGCATGTCGTCGATGGTGTTGTTGGCAGCAGCCTCAGCCGAGATCTCCGGCAGCCACGTGCGATAGCGGGAGCGCGACAGAATCAGGGCGCTGATCGCATAGATCGCATCCCCATTGGAGAACAGGCGCAGGTCTTCAATCTTGCATTCACTGGGATAGCCGCTGTAGTGGAGAGGAGCGATCTGCAACGCCTCGGGGGCTGCAGATCCGCTGGGATCCCCACGCTCCCAAGCCAGAAAGTTGAGGGATGGGTGTCGGGCCACATCCGCACTGCGGCCCGACCAACTATCGAAGTTACGCTCATAGCGCCACGTGGACAGCAGCCCCTGGGACGTGGCCAGGACGGACTGATTCATGACCCCCGAGGGACCATGGCCCGAGAAGCCATGGACGCGGGCATAACGATCCGCGAGGTGGTGACAGGGGGTGAGCGAAAAGGACGCCAGCTGGCTCTGCACCAGCAGACCCTCCACCAGGCACTGCCGCCAGGAAGCGGCAGTGAGCAACCCCGACGCCCGCTCAGCCCCCCGCAACGACTCCTGAAACGCCGACGTGAGGGGCCGATGCTGAAAAGCCCCATCGCCCAGGCGGTAGTCGGATGGATCACGGAAGAGCAGAGACGAGAGGCTGTCCACCAGTGGCGCAAAGCAGAGGCGGCGCGAGCGCAGTTCGGACGTTGAAAGCAGGGGCTCCGGGCTCAGCAGCAGATAGGGCTCCAGGCCACGGTTGAGTGAGAACGGCACCGGCTTCGCCCCATCGAAATACGTGGAACAGCTGTGGTGCCCCTGCTTGGACAGGGACACCTTGCGGGTGCCAAGCGGGGCACAGATCACGGCCTGGGGATCCGGATGGAGCTGCTCCAGCAGCGGCAGCACCCGGGCCACCAGGCTGCAGAGGCCAGTGGCGCTGGCGATGGTGATGTGGGGATGGGGCACCAGCACATACACATGCCGACCGGGACGACGCTGCTGGGAATCGGGCCGCAGGTGCCAGAGATCCCCCACCACACACTCCAACCCAAGGAAGGGGGCAGGGAAGCGGTGCGGTTCAGCCGATCCCTCCACGGCCACACCGAAGTAGTCGGCTAACTGATGGCCAAAGCAGGCCAGCTCTACCTGGCCGGAAGCCAACAAGCGAGCCGTGGCGTGGAGCGCCTCGGATTCCTGAATCTCCCGATCGAGGCCATGGCGTAACCAAAAGGCCTGGCTGCGGTGGTCGTAGATGGCCTCCAGGGCACAGAGAAAGCGATAGCGCAGCAGCAGATCGGTCACCGCCGTCATCAGGTTGGGGCGATCGGCCAGCAGCACCAGGGCCTTGTAGAAAGCACTGGCCAGCTGGGCCCCCAACCCCGCCGCCACCTCCTGCTCCAGGGCAGCGCGGCCCTCACTCACCGCCGTGCGATCGGCCTCCTGTTGTCTGGTGAGGGCCTCCTGGCGGCTCTGCAGGCTGCGGACATCCTCCTGGGCCTGTTCGAAGCCCAGCACCTGCTCTTGCAGGCGGCCCAGGTGGTGGCGCTCCTTGAGGCCCTGATAGGTGCGGGCCTTGGCGCAGTCGCGCTCCAGTTTCTGGCGCGAGATCAGCAGCTCTTGCTGCACGATGGCGCAGCGCTCTTCGCGTTCCTGCACCTCCTCGAGCTTGCTGCGGGTCTGTTCGATGCGGGAATCGAACAGGGCCACCCCGGCCAGTTCATCGATCAGGCCCCGCCGGTCGCGGGCACTCATCGACACGATGCGGGTCACATCGCCCTGCATCACCACGTTGCTGCCCTCGGGATCCACCCGCAGGCGCCGCAGCTGGGTCTGCAGCTGTTGGAGGTTGCAGGGCACGCCTTCGGCGCTGTAGCTGCTGCTGTAGGTGCCGCCTGGTGCCACCCGCAGCTTGCGGGTCACGCTCCATTCCTTCTGGCCCGGCTGAATCCAGGGGCCCTCCGCCGGCGCTTCCAGTCCGGCTTCGGCTTCATCGGGCTGCCAGTCGCTGAGGTCGAAGCGCACGGTCACCACGGTTTCGGCGGCCTTGCCATCCCGCAGCATGGCGCTGTTCACGAGGTCTGGCAGGCGCTCGGCCCGCATGCCGCGGCTGTTGGCCAAGCCCAGGCAGAAGAGCACCCCATCGAGGATGTTGCTCTTGCCCGATCCGTTGGGGCCTGTCACCACTGTGAAGCCCGGTTCGAGGGGGATCGTCATCGACCCCCCGAACGACTTGAAATGCGTGAGCGCTACCTGATTGATGTGAACCAACAGGCCCGAGCGCCGAGCGTCTAAAAGCTAGCGGAAGCACTGACGATTTCAAGCCGCCGTCCCTACGGTGAGGACAGTCCCGCGTCAACGCCGTCGCACCATGGACTTAGACACCCCAACCAACGGCTACGACTCTGAAGTCGGCACGGCCGTTTCAACCCCGCCCGAAGCTGGCCGCGACAGCGGCGAATCGGCTCCGCGCCCCGCGGCACCGGCCCTGTTCCGCGAGCGCTTTGAAGCGCTGCTGCCCATCATCCAGAGGGAATGGCCGGAGGTGGCGCGCCACACGCTGGAAGCCACCCGCGGCAGCCTGGATCTGGTGGTGGATGTGATCGCCCGCCAGACCGGCCGCACCAGTGAGGGCGTCAATGCCCAGCTGATGGACCTGGTGCATGTCACCACGGACCAAGCCCACCACCTGGCCGATTCGCTCAAGCCCTTGGAGGATCAGCTCGAGCATTTGCTCGATGAGCTGAACACCAGCCTGCGGCCCCGGATCGAGAAGCCTGTGCGGGAGCGTCCGCTCATGGCCCTGGGGATTGCCGCTGGGGTGGGTCTGCTCACCGGCCTGCTGCTGGCATCCGGCCGCCGATCCGCATGACCACGAGCAACGGCAATGGGGCCGGCGAGCGCCGTTCCCGCGGGCTGCCCCTGCAGGCCGCCTCCAGGGTCACCGGGCTGGTGACCTCGGTGATGGATCTGCACGTGCGCATTGCCCTGCAGGAGGCCGACCGCGAAAAGCGCCGTCTGATCAGCGGTGCCGTGCTGCTGATGGGGGGGCTGGCCACGTTGCTGCTGGCCCTGATCGCCGCGGAACTGGCGCTGGTGCTCTGGCTTCATCTGGGGCTGGGCTGGGGCTGGATTCAGGCGGTGCTGGTGCTGGCGGGCCTGAATCTGCTGCTCACCGGCCTGTTCCTGCGGGTAGGGGGCCAGATGACCAAGGGCCCCTATCTGCCCGAAACCATGGCCGGCATCACCAAGACCACCCGGGCCCTGGTGGGGCGCTAGCGGATTTCGTACTGGAGCCAGCGGCAGTCGATGCCGCCATTGCTCACGGGCAGTTTGCGGCTGGCTTTCATCCGCAGGGCTCCCGTGAGCTCGGGGTTGCCGCTGAGTAGCCACAGGGTCCAACCGCCGCAGCGCTGCTTGAGCATCTGGCCCAGGTCGCTGTAGAGCTGTTCCAAGGCCTCGCCCGCCCCGATCCGCTCGCCGTAGGGCGGGTTGCACACCAGGATCCCCGGGGTGGCAGGCGGTACGAAGTCGCGGCAGTCGCCGCGCTGCAGCTGCAGCCAGGGGGCCACCCCGGCGTCCTCCGCATTGGCCTGCGCCTGCTCCAGCACCTCCGGATCCGCTTCGTTGCCCACGATCGAGGCCAGGGGGATGTCCCCTGGCAGCGCTGTGCGGGCCAGGTCTTGGGCGGTTGCCACTTCCTGGCGCCACAGGCCGGCATCGAAATCCGGCCAGCGTTCCAGGGCAAAGCCTCGCCCCAGGCCAGGAGCGCGCCCCAGCACCTGGCAGGCCGCCTCGATCAGCAGGGTGCCCGAACCGCAGAGGGGATCGGCCAGGGGCACGCTGCCGTTCCAGCCGGTGAGGGCGATCAGGCCAGCGGCGAGGTTTTCCTTCAGCGGCGCCAGGCCCATGCGGGCCCGGTAGCCCCGCCGATGCAGGCTCTCGCCACTGCCATCCAGGCTCAGGATCGCCTCCGGGGTCTGGCCGGGGCGGCCGGGGCTCAGGTGCAGGTGCAGGGCCAGGTCGGGGTTGTCGAGGTTCACCGAGGATCGGGCGCCCCAGGCCTGGCGCTGGCCATCCACCAGGGCGTTCTTCACCTGCAGGGCGCTGTAGTGGCTGTGGTTCAGCCCGGGGATGCTGCCGCTGGCATCCACGCGGAAACTGGCCTCGGGAGGGAGCCAGAAGCCCCAGTCGGCCGCCTCCTGCACGCCCCAGTAGAGGTCGTCGCGTCCGCGGCAGGGGAAGGCCGCCAGCTGGCGCAGTAGTCGGAAGGGCAAGCGGGCCTGCAGGTGCAGGCGGTAGTACGTGGCCAGATCCGTCTGGCAGCGCACCGCCCGCCGCAGGGGCTTCGCCTCGGTGGCCCCCAGGGCCACCAGCTCAACGGCGGCCGCCTCCTCCAGGCCCGGCGGCACCACGGCCAGGCAGGGGAACGGCGCCGGTCGGGATGGCGTCCAGTTGCGTTCGGTCATGCCCACCCCACCTGATGCCTGGTCCTGCTGCCACAATGAAGGAGTCCGGTTTCGGCCGGACTAGGTGGCTCACACCAGTGTTTCGGACAGCGGTTCGATTCCGCTCAGCTCCATTCCCCCGCTCTCGGCACTGCCGGAGCACTTTTCGGGGCTGCAATGGTTTCGACGGGGCATAAGGAGGGTGACTGAAGCCTGCTCGGTAAGAGCAAACACGTAACAGCGAACAACATCGTTCGTTTCTCCCGTCAGACCGCCCCTGTGGCCGCCTGACCCTAGTTAGGGAGATGGGGTAGATCAGCCTTATCACCCAAATGATCCGTGGGGGCTGGAAGGCCCCTTTTTAACTGCGGTGCAAGGGTTCTCGCTTGTCTCGTTTGGTGTCTCGCCTCGGCCGGGACAAGTTTCGGGACAAATGCCTCTGTGCTTGCTCGGGCTTGGCTTTGGGGGTAAGTTCGTGTCGCAGCACTGTCCCTCCGGGGAAGTACATGGCGCGGGATCCTCGATTCCGCAACGGTGGCCGCCCGACTGCAGCCGTCACCCAAACGGAATCGGTGCGTTCCCGGCTCGCCGGGGCATGTCCCGATGTCAACTGCTTCCGCTATTCCTCAGTGGGTAGACACCGCTGCAATGGCTGGTGTCTTGGGGATCCACCCGAAGACCCTCCTGGCGCTGCGCCGTCACCCGCGCAGCCCTTTTGTTGAGGGCCGCGAATTCCGCCGTGCAGGAATTAGCACGAAGGCACGCTTCCAATGGCGCCCTGATCTCGCGGAACAAACCTTCACTGGTTTCCGCCGAGTCGATCCCTCCCAGGTCGAGACCTTCAGCAAGGCAGGAGTCCGCTGATGGCCAGCCCACGCACCACATGCCGGCCATCCGGCGCCATGGGCTCTGCTTCGGCATCCCTTGGAAACCTACGTGGCCCGTTGGAATCAGCCATGCCTCTCGGACCGCTCGATCGAGTGCGCGGCACCCGTCCCGGTGATCTGACCGTCACGGTTTCCGCCCGCCTAACCACCGCCGAGGCCGATGCCCTGAAGGCCTTGGCCCAGCGCAACGGCTGCAGCAAGGCCTCGATCATCCGCGAGATCGTGCGTGATGCCTTGGCGCCGCTGCTGGAGGGTTGAGAGGTGCTTCGTCTGCTCATGCGTGGTTAATCCATGGACGCAACTGACAAGTGCCCAGGGTTCGCGCAGCTTCCTCGCGCCCTGATGAGGCAATTCCCAAGCCCCTACGTATGGGCTGTCTATGCCTGCATTCATGACCATGGCTGGGGTTCTGCGGATGGGTGCTGGGCCTCGATCCAAACCATGTCGGCTGAAACCGGCGTCAACCACCACAAGATCCGCGAAGTTCTCAAGGTCTTGGATGCTCATGGCTGGATCACCACAGAGATGCGCCCTGGACGGTCAACCGTGTATCGCCCTCGGCTGGAGGCATCGCTCCAATCCGACCCCTTCAAGAAATTAAAGGGGTCACCACTCCTTCAAGAAAGTGAAGGGGTGGCCCAGCAGGTGCAAATGCCCCCCGTTCAAGAAATTGAAGGGGGACCCCTTCAAGAATGTGAAGGACCACCCCTTCAAGATCTTGAAGACAAACAAGAACCCAATAACAAGAACCCAATAACAAGAACCCAACAACAAGAACCCCCTATAAACCCCCCCCTAATCCCCCCCACGGGGGGGACGGCCTACCGGCCGTGGATCGATCGACGGGGGAGGGCTGGGTGGTCGATGTGGCTGTGGTGGAACAGCCAGCACAGCCAACGGCCGAACAGCCGAGCGCGATCGTCCCGGTGGACCCGAAACGTCCTCGGGCCAAACCGACCGGTGGGTTGCCATCGCCGGAAGACGCCCGCCGGCTGATGGCGATCTGGAACGAGCACAAGCCGCCGGGCTGGAGCCGCCTGAATTGCGTCAACGACCGGCGCTGGGAGGTGGCCCAGGCCTTTGCCCGCGATCTGGGGGGCCTGGAGGCGTTCCTAGCCGCCTTGCCGATCGCCCTGCACAACGCCGGCCAGGACCGCTTCTGGCGCGCCCCTGGCCACGACTGGAACTCGTTCATGGGCTACGGGGCAAAGACCGGCAAGGGCCACTTCCTGCGCTTCCTGGAGCAGGAGGCCCCGCGCGTGCCGACCGTCAACCGGGACGGCAGCCTCACGCTCGCCGGCATGGCCCTTGAGCCCGATCTACCGCACCTGTTCTGAACCAGCGAGAACGCCGTGACATCCCCATGCCAGGAAAGGCCGTGATGGTTCCATGCGGAAAACCATGGCAACCGCCGCCAGCCGTTGCCTCGTCGTCGTTCAGCACTTCGCCCGCCGACTGCGGATCAGCTGCCCGATTCCCATGGTCGCGTGCGAGGTCGGTTCCCGGTGCAGTGGGGTGCAATCGACTTGGTGGAGCTGGAACGGCGCCACAGGGCCGCACAGCTGCTGAGGGCGGTGGGTCACGGTGCAGCCCTGGCCCACCTCGATGGCGGTGCCGATCGCAGGGTGTGACCCAGCCAGGGCCAGGTGCTGAATCCAGCCGGCGAGGTCGCCACAGCTTGCCGGGGAGGACTGGAAAGCTTGCCTTGACGCCCTCGCTTGACGCCGCCTTGACCGCCCACGATCCAGCCCCCACCGCCTGGGCGCGCCAACCCGGTGAATCTGCTGCCAGCTTTGCCCGGTTCGAAGCCTTCCTGCAGGCCGGCCCCGATCGGAGCCTGGCGGGCGTGGCGAGGGTCTACGGGGTGTCGAGAGCTGCTATTCACCAGCAGGCATCCCGACACGCATGGGACCAGCGTGCAGCGGCCTACGACGCGGCGCACCTCCCAGAGGCGGCGCTCCCGGCGGTCCTGGCTCCGGTGGTGGCCCACCCGACAGAAGACCTTGGCGCTGAGCACCTGGCGGCCTTGGAGGAGTTCCGACTGGAGGCCGAGCGGCTCGGTAAGGCCCATGCCCGCCTGGCCCGTGGATTGACCCAGGCGGCTTCCAAAAACGCGGCTCGGCTCATTGCGAGCGACAAGCCACTCAGCCCGCGTGATGTGGCTCAACTGGCCACCACGGCGGCGGCCCTGGCCAGCAACGGCCTGGCGACCTGGGGACGAGCGATTGGCGTGGATCTGGTGCTGCGGCGAATGCGGGCTGACATCGAGACCCAGGTGGAGCTGATCGACTGAGCGGTGCCAACTGGCACACCACCCCGAGACTGGATGAGATGGCCAACAGCTGATCCCCGGTTTGGACACCACCCGTCCAGATCCAGGGCCCGATTCTCATCGGATGCGACAGCTGGGGCCCGTGAAATGGCGCCGAACTGACACACCACAGCTCGCGTATCTGTCTTCTGGCCAGGTCCGCCAGGGCATGAAGCCTGAGGGGCTGCCACCTGTCCCATGGCCCATCCCACCTGCCTGAGCCCCTCGCCAACGTCGTTGTGATCGCCGATCGGATCTGCCAGCGACGGAAGCACGACTGGATCGAGACGTTTCTCCTGAAGCACCAGCAGGTCGCGGCCTGTATCTCAGCGCTGCAGCAGCCAGCGCAGCAGCGACAGGCCGATGATCAGTCCGATGCCGGTGTTCCACAGCCAGGAGGGCCGCTCGGAAAGGCGCTGCAGCCAGGGCGGCAGCTGATCGTGCCATTGCTCCAGGGCCAGCACCGCCAGGAGCAGCAGCCCCAGGGGAATGCCAATGGCCAGCGCCAGCTCGCGCAGCATCGCGAAGTCCTCTTTGCCTGAACCGTATCCAGCAGTAGGGGGCGCGGCGGCGGGCACTTCCAAAGCGTGCTAGTACATGCGTACGTGTTGGCAGTGGTGGTGATGGGGGTTGTGGCGGGCCGGGGTCTGAGGTCGCTGGAGCAGCGCCGTGATGTCCCAATGGAGGAGTGGCCTTGCCTCGATGAGGCTGTCCTGGTGAAGGCCCGCAGCCGCAAGGTCTGCATGACGTGTCATTGGTTCAGGCACCACGCCGCGGCCAGCTGCATCCCATTGCTTACCTGCCAGCTGCATCAAGGGCTGATCGCCCAGGGCGAGCACCTCACCAGCCGCTGTCAGGGCTGGACCGATGACATGACCCGTCAGCGGGGCTGGGCGCCGGAGGTGGCCTGAGCCGCTTCTGATGAACGACACAGCCCAGCCGCTCCGACCGCGACTGGGGCGACCTCGATGCCGAGGAGAAGGCCAAGAATGACACCGCTCAAAGCCACGCGGAAGGCAGGCTCTTCTCCAGTTAGGACATCGAAGAGTAAGGGACCATCTGGGTGCTAACCGAAGCTCTGCGCGGCGAAGGTGGCGGCCCGACCCCCATCGTTCTGTTCCCTGAGGATTACTCAGAAGCGGCACCATTAATCCCACGACTCCATCAGAGCCAAAGCGATTACTGCAACAAGCCAAAGACCAACTCATATCGCCACTGTCTCGTCTTGGCAGTTGACAGTGCTGCGGGTCTGTTGGGGTAGCAGATTCAAGAGAACCTGTCACAAACGTGCGGGCAAGATCCACGTCGTGACAGTCAAGTCAGTCAAGTCAGGCGGAACCACCTGGGTGCGGGTTAAGCGATCCGCGGCGTGGGAGGAATCAACGGATCCAGCTGATTGGCCGCATGGGCCACCGGGATCATCAGCAGGACTGTCAGGCCGCACTGCCACCACTGCTCCAGGGTCAGCGGCGCCGTTCCGAAGAAGGTGTTCATCGGCTCCCACTGGCTGAACAGGACCTGCAGGAGCAGCGCTGCCCCGAGGCCGAGCATCAAGGTGGGGGATCGCCAGAGGGCTGTTGCCAACTTCCCCCAGGCCCAGGGGAGGTGCTGGCTCACCTCGCTGAGGCTGAGGAGGTAAGTGACCCGCGAGAGCACCAGGGCCTGAACGGCCATTGTGCGGGCGATGGAACGCTCGCCGTAGTGGGCTTCCGCCCAGAAGAACGTGCCGAAAATCACCACCCAGCTGAAGGCCGACACCAGCAGCAGCCGCTGCACGAGTGGTCGATTGAGCAGGGGGCGATCCGGTCGCTGCGGTGGTATGGCCATCAGTCCGGGCGCCTTCGGTTCAAAAGCCAGCGGCAGCGACATGGTGAGGGAGTTCACCATGTTCAGCCAGAGCACCTGCAATGCCGTGATCGGTAGATCCAGCCCCATCAGAGCACTGATCAAGATGGTGAAGGATTCGCCCCCGTTCACCGGCAGACAGAAGGCCATGGCACGGTGGAGGTTGAGGGCAACGCCCCGCCCCTCTTCCACGGCCGCGGCGATCGCGGCGAAGTTGTCATCCGTAAGCACCATCGCGGCCGCTTCGCGGGCCACGGCCGTGCCGCCCTCCCCCATCGCAATGCCGATGTCGGCCTGGCGCAGGGCGGGGGCGTCGTTGACGCCATCGCCGGTCATGGCGACGATCTCACCACATGATTGAAGGCTGCGCACCAGCTGCAGTTTCTGCGCTGGAGCCATCCGGGCGAACACATCGGTGTCCAGCACGACATCGCTCAACGCATCTGCCGGCAGCGCCTCCAGGGCTCGGCCATCGATCGAGACAGGCTCCGGTCGGTGCCCGATGCCCATCTGCCGCGCGATTGCTGTGGCCGTGCGGATGTGATCGCCGGTGATCATCTTCACGGCGATGCCGGCGGCTCGACAAGCCGCGACGGCCCGCGTGGCCTCTGGCCGGGGAGGATCCGCCATCCCTTGCAGGCCAAGGAAGGTGAGATTGCTCTCGATGTGGTGGTGACCCAGCGCTGACTGGTTGGGCTCGACCTGGCCCATGGCAAAGGCCAGCACGCGTTCCCCTTGGCCGGCCATGGTGTCCACCGCGGTTCTGATCGCATCTGGATCGAGGGGGTCGCGTTCGCCGTCGCTGCCGCACTGCCAGCGGCAGCGGGGCAGCACCGCCTCCAGCGAGCCTTTCACCACAATCCGTTCACTGCCATGCAGGGTGGCCATCACCTGCAGTTCCGCCTCAA
Organism: uncultured Synechococcus sp.; assembly: GCA_937975655.1. Taxonomy (GTDB): domain Bacteria; phylum Cyanobacteriota; class Cyanobacteriia; order PCC-6307; family Cyanobiaceae; genus Vulcanococcus. The sequence goes on from CALJTZ010000353.1 coordinate 18,123, forward strand.
ATGGCAGGGCGTCGCGGCGGGGGTGCTGCCGGTGGGCTTCGGCATGGTCAAAGCCGGCCCGCTGTGCCGCCGCCAGCAGGGCGGTTTCGGTGGGATCCCCCACCAGGCCCTCGTGACTGCTGGGCCTGGCATCGCTGCAGAGCAGGCCCGCGAGCAGCAGCTCACGCAGGGCCTTGTTGCTCTGGAGAGGATCGGGAGCGGAGCCATGGGCTGTGTGGCCATCGGGCCACAGCTCCTCCAGCCGTAGTTGCTGTCCGGCGGCATAGAGCTCCTGCACCGCCATGCGGTTCTGGGTGAGGGTGCCGGTCTTGTCGGAGCAGATCACCGTGGCGCTGCCCAGTGCTTCCACGGCGGGCAGCTTGCGGATGATCGCGTTCCGCTGGGCCATGCGGCGCACGCCAATGGCCAGGGTGATGGTGACGATCGCGGGGAGTTCCTCCGGGATGGCACTCACCGCTAGGGCCACGGCGGCATCGAACATCTCCGCGCCACTGCGGCCTCGCGCCAGGCCCACCACAGCAGTGAGGATCGATAGGACCAGGACGAACCTCAGGATCGTGAGGCTGAAGCGGCTGAACTTGCGGGTGAGGGGAGTGCTGAGGCCAGACTCCTGCTGCAGTGAAGAGGCCAGATGGCCCAGTTCGGTGGCATCCCCGGTGGCCACCACCACACCGCGGCCCTGCCCGGTGGAGACGAAGCTGCCGGCATGGGCCATGCCGTGCTGTTCGGCCAGAGGAGTGTCTGCCGGATCCGCATCGATGCTCTTGAACACCGGCAGCGACTCGCCGGTGAGGCTGGATTCATCGAGTTGCAGGTTGCGCACCTGAAGAAGGCGGAGATCGGCGGGCACCCGATCCCCAGCGGCCAGCAGCACCACATCGCCCGGCACCAGCTGTTCGGCATCGAGGCGCTGCTGTTGTCCTCCACGCAGCACCTCACAGTCGGAACGGATCACTTGGGCGAGGGCGCTGATCGAGCGCTCCGCGCGGCTTTCCTGCACAAAGCCGATCACCGCGTTGATCATGGTGACGCTCCAGATCACCACGGCTTCCCGCAGCGAGCCGGTAAGGGCCTTCACCATGCCGGTGATTAGCAGGGCATAGAGCAGGGGGGCATGAAACTGGGCCAGGAACTGAAGCCACAGGGGCCGCTGCCGCCGGCTGGTCAGCCGGTTGGCCCCGCAGTGGCGCAGACGCCGCTGGGCTTCGCTGTTGCTCAAGCCCTGTTCAGGATCCACCGCCAGCTGCTCCCGCAGCTGCTGGGCAGTGAGGCCATGTGCTGCGCTCAACAGCAGGTCCATGGGGCGAGGGGTCAGGCGTGGGCTAGGGCTTGCTGAAGAGCTTGGTGCCGGCTGGGGAGGATCGAGACACCCTGAATCTTGGGTATTCCCATGCGCTCCAGACGCGACAGCGGTTGATCTGCTGAGGCCACGATCAGGACGTTCCGGCCCTGCTGCTGACTATCAAGGCAGAGAGTCTCCATCGCCAGTGCGGCTGTGACCCCCAGGAGCGGAACCTCGCTGAGGTCGAGGATGAGCGTCTGAAACGCGCCGATGGCATTGAGCTTTTGGGTCAGAACTTTGCCTGCACCAAAGCTCAGAGGGCCGCTCATCTGGAGCAGAAGCACCTGATCGCCTGCCTGACGCAGGAGCTGCTGCTCCTGGGGAGAGAGCAAGCCCATCTCCTCGGGATCGGTTCCACCACGGAGACTGCGGGCCGCTCGCTTCTGCTGCTCGTTCTGGCGCTGCAGGCTGAACAGATTGGCCAGAAACATGCCTACCAACACAGCAGTAATCAGATCCCAGAACACCGTCAGCAAGAGCACCAGCCACATCAGCGCCGTGGTGCGCAGGGAAAGATGCGGTGCCCGCAGCAGGAACGACCAATCGATGATGTCGAGGCCGACCTTGAGAAGAATTCCGGCCAGCAGTGCCAGCGGTATCGGGCTCGCCAGAGGGCCGGCCCCAAGACCGATCAGCAGCAGCACGACCGCATGGGTGATGCCTGAAAGCCTGGTGCGCCCGCCGGCCTGCACGTTCACCACGGTGCGCATGGTGGCGCCGGCTCCTGGCAGACCACCGAACAGAGCAGCTGCGGTGTTGCCGATGCCCTGGCCGATCAGTTCACGATCGGAGTCGTGCTGCGTGCCGGTGATGCTGTCGGCCACCAGCGATGTGAGCAGGCTGTCGAGCGAACCCAGCAGGGCCAGGGTGATGGCTCCACTGATCAGCAGTGGCAGGTCGCCAAGGGGCAAGCCTGGCCAGCTCAGCTGCGGCAGGCCTGTCGCCATGAGTCCCAGTCTCGGCAGGGCCTCACTCGGTAAGGCGATCACCGACAGCAGGGTCCCCACCACCAGCACCACCAGTGGGGCGGGTAGCACCTTGCTCCAGCGGCGCGGATAGACCATCACCGCCGCGAAGCTCAGAGCGCCCACCAGCAGCGCCAGGCCATTGGTCGCTGGCAACGCCCGTGGCAGGGCCATCAGCAGCCCTGAAATCGAACCGGAGAGCTTGAGCCCGAGCAGCGGCGGCAGCTGCAGGATCACGATGATCACGCCAATGCCCGACATGAAGCCGGAGATCACCGTGTAGGGCATGAAGGTGAGGGTCTGACCGAAGCGCAGCACCCCCATCAGGACCTGCAGCAGCCCGGCCAGCGCGGCGATGCCGAAGCCCAGTGACAGGGCGCTCTCGGCGCCGTAGCGCTGGGTGAGCACAGCCAGGAGGCCCGTCATCACAACGGTCATCGGCCCCGTTGGACCGGAGACCTGGGTTGCCGTACCGCCCAGCAGGGCACCCAGAAAGCCCAGCACGATGGCTCCGTACAGACCCGCCAGGGGACCCGCACCAGAGGCCACGCCAAAGGCCAGGGCCAGCGGCAGTGCCACCACGGCAGCAGTAAATCCCCCGGCCAGATCGCCGCGCCAGTGTTGGAGTGTCAGCTGTGGCTGATGGGTTGACACCATCAGTGGGCCGAAGCGATGGATCCACCGCGCCCGCCGGCCTCCTCAGCCATCCCAATGCGGGCGAACAGGTCGGTGCTCTCGGGGTTGAGATGCTGGACCTCCACGGTGCTGCCGCCGAGCTTGAGACGGCGGATCACCTGATCGAGGGCACTCACACCGCTCTGATCCCAGATGTGAGCCTCGGCCATATCGATCGTGATTCGAGCCGGGTGTTCGTGCAGCTCGAAGCCCTGGCGGAAATAGATGCTGCTGACGAAGAACAGTTGGCCCCGCACGGTGTAGACGCGGTGGTCGGGAGTCACCAGCTCGCTGGTCACTGCAATTACCTTGGCCACCTTGCGGCTGAACAGGATGCCGGCCAAGGCCACACCGGAGAGCAATCCCACCGCCAGGTTGTGGGTGAGAACGGTGACCACCACCGTCAACAGCATCACGGCGGTGTCGCTCTTGGGAATGCGGCGAATGCCGCGGATCGAGGCCCAGTTGGCGGTGTTGATGGCGATCATCACCATCACCCCCACCAGTGTGGCCATCGGGATCTGATTCACCCATCTGCTGGCCAGCAGGATCATCGCCAGCAAGGCCACCCCTGAGGTGAGAGTCGATAGACGGGTGCGACCGCCGTAGCCCACGTTCATCACCGACTGCCCCACAAGGGCGCAGCCGGCCATGCCGCCGAACAGCGAGCTGACGATGTTGCCGATGCCCTGGCCGCGGGCCTCGGCGTTCTTGGAGCTGGTGCTGTCGGTTATGTCATCGAGGATGTCCTGGGTGAGGAAGGTCTCCATCAGGCCCACCAGCGAGATGGCCAGCGCCGTCGGCAGGATCAGGCCGAGGGTTTGCAGATTGAAGGGCACCTGCGGAAGCCCGAATTGGGGCAGGCCGCTGGGCAGGGTGCCCAGGCTGGCCACGGTGGGGATCTCCAGACCCAGCCGGATCGAGAGGCCAGTGGTGATCAGGATCGCCACCAGCGCCGAAGGCACGGCAGTTGTGAGTCGCGGCAGCAGGTAGATGATCGCCAGGGTGAGCGCCATCAGGCCCCACACCGCTGGCAACTGGGCAGCGGCCACCACCACCTTTTCGGGGTGGAACCAATCGAGCCCCAGCTGCGGCAGCTGCGCCAGAACGATCAGGATCGCCAGCGCATTCACAAAGCCCGCCATCACCGGTTGCGGCACGAAGCGCATCTGATGCGCCAGCCGTAGATACCCCCAGGCGATCTGCAGCACCCCCGTGAGGATGCCGGCCGCCAGCAGGTATTGCAGGCCCAGGCCCTCACCGAGCCCATTGCCGGTCTGCACCAGGCCCGTCATCAGCAGGGCGGTGGAGCCGGTGGCCGAGGTGATCATCGCCGTGCGGCCCCCACGACCGCCAGCGTCACCGCGAGCAGGAAGGCCCCGAAGAGCCCCACCCGAGGATCCACGCCAGCGATGCCGGAGAAGGCGATCGCCTCCGGGATCATCGCGAAGGCCACCACTAGGCCCGAGAGGATGTCGCGATGGGGACTGCGGCCCCACCACGCCTTGAGGAAATCGGTCACGTCTTCAGTCCGGTGGACGGATGCGGCAATCGGCTTGAGCCACACCGGTCCGGGGAAGGAGCGCAGGCCTCAGCAAGGGATCGCAGCCGCTACGGGGGGACTGATCTGCATGGATTCACCGTATCAGTGCCGGGATGAAGGCTCGGCTTGCCTGCGCCCAAGGCAACATTGGACGGCGGTCGGCTGCTTGTGCCGTTGTTGCCTAGGCGGGAATGAGTGACCATCCCCTGAGCGAGCAGTTCGAGCTCGATGCTCGCTGCGATCAGCCCTTCCTGGTGCTGACCCTGGCGGCCGGGGCGATTGCCACCCTGGGCTTGCTGGCTAACAGCAGCGCTGTGGTGATTGGGGCGATGCTGATCGCTCCCTGGATGCTGCCGCTGCGGGCGGCGGCCTTTGCGATCCTGCAGGGGCGCTTGCTGCTGGTGGGTCGGGCCCTGCTGACGTTGGTGATCGGCATCAGCATCACAGTGGTCTTGTCGCTGCTGCTGGGTGCATTGGTGGGCCTGCCGATCCTTGGATCGGAAGTGGCGGCTCGCACCCAACCGAATCTCCTGGATCTCGGCGTGGCCCTAGTGGCTGGGGCGATTGCTGCCTACGCCTCGGTGAGCAGCAAGGCCATCAGCTCGCTCGCCGGCACAGCGATCGCTGTGGCTCTTGTGCCACCGGTGTGTGCATTCGGGCTACTGCTTGCCAATGCGCAATGGAGTGAGGCGCTCGGGGCGGCATTGCTGTTCGCCGCCAACCTGCTCGGGATCCTCAGCGGAGCCCTGGTGGCACTGGCTGTCTGTCAACCAGACCTGAGGGTGAGACTCTGGCGCAGCCGTCTGGGCTTGGTGAGCCTGCTGCTCACGGCGCTGCTGCTGATCCCCCTTTCAGGCAGCTTTCTGTCGTTGATGGCCCGGGCGCGGCGTGCAGCAACCCTCGAGCAGATTCAGCAAGCGATCACAGCATCCCTCAAGAACCGCACACTTACTCTTGGCAAGGATTCCGAGCTGATCAATGTCAAGATTGACTGGAGCCAGAATCCACCGCTGATTCGTGCCGCTGTCCGTGTCACCAATCCACGCTTGCCAACGGCACGGCAGGTGGCTGATGTGCAGGGTTATATCAATCAGCAGCAACCGATCCGGTATCGACTAATCGTTCAACGGGTCTCTGTCGATGTGATCGGCCCTGAGACCGACCCCAACCCCCCTGAGTTGGTGCCTGAGTTGGTTCCTCAGGATTTAGTCTCTCACGAGCTGATCAACAATTCGCCCACTGCTCCCACTCTTCAGGTCCCCGAGTAATTACCGCGAGATTGCGCTTGGGACCAGGAACTTCCTGTGAAACATTGATCTGTTCTCTAATCCACAATAAATCCAGGAGCGATGCCCCCGGGCATGTGTCTGCTCAGCCGTGGTGCCTTCCAAAGGGGGTTGGGCGCAGCTGTGCGAGTTTTCGCTTGGTAACAGCCGTGATCGTTTTCAGATCAGGTGTTTTTTCAGTTGTGGGCGGAGCTGCCGGCGCTGGCAGATGTGGGCCAGGTGACGAGGGTGACGTTCATCAAGATCCAGGGCGCTTGAGGCTATGCCGTGAACG
>CALJTZ010000354.1 GCA_937975655.1 uncultured Synechococcus sp.
CATCGGCCTGGCCCGTCTCACCAGCCTGGTGAACGCTGCCGGCTTCGGCGACCCCGCCCGCATCTTCCAGGCCCTGGGCTTCGAGGGGTTCCTGCTGCAACGCCGCAACTGAGGCCTCAATCCCTGCCGCTGGCTTGGTCGGCCGCGGCGATGCAGTGTTCGAGCAGGGCGGGCACGGCATCGGCGTCCAGCCAGCCGGTGATCTCGATCACGCGCCCCTCCAGGTTTTTGTAGGTGCGGAAGAACTCGGCCACCTCCTCCAGCTGGTTGGGAGCGATCTGGCGGATGCTGCGGATCTCGCGCTGGCGTGGGTCCGCCGCGGGCACGCACAACAACTTGCCGTCATGGGCTCCGCAATCCACCATGTCGAGGATGCCGATGGGCCTGGCGGCAATCAGGCAACCCGCGAAGGTGGGTTCCTGCATGATCACCATCGCGTCGAGGGGGGCCCCGTCCTCGGCGAGGGTGTTGGGCACGAAGCCGTAGTCGAACGGATAGCGCACGGAGGAGTGCAGCACCCTGTCAAGGGCCATCACCCCCGCCTTGGCGTTGTACTCGTATTTATTGGAGCTGCCGGCGGGAATCTCCACCAGCAGGTTCACCAGGCCTGGCGCTGGTGATGCCTGCAGGCTGCGCAAATCCATCGAGGGAGCTCGTGGTGGATGTCCTGGCCGGAGGGCTGGTGCGATCCGTGATCACGCTGGCGATGGGAAGCACCAAGGTGATCAGGGCGATCAGGGCTCCGAGAACTGGAGCGCTGGTGTGCAACAGCGTTCCCGGACTGTAGGGCTCCTCGCTGGTTTCGCCGTTGATCTCGTCGCTCGGGGAGGAGCTGGTACTGGCGAGAGCTGTGGCGCTGGATCGCGGAGGGGGGTCGGAGTCCATGGACGGGGGAAAGGGAACAACCCACCAACGACCCTTATGGGGATCTGGACCCCGCGGTTCAAAACGGCAGGGGGCGGGGGATGGCCTCGTGAACGCTGCCAGATCTTGGAGAGCCGGCAGATGCTCAGCGCAGGGCTACATCCATCCCAATTCTGACACCCATGGCCAGCTTTAGGCAGCGGGCCTGGCCTGCTCGTGTTGCTCGCGCTTGCTGTTGAGGTTGGTGGGCACGGTGGCTTGGCTGCCGAGCAGCTCGCGGATGGCCTTCAGCTCGTCGAGGATGGATCCCAGCAGCTGTTGCGTGGCGGTGGAGGGGGAGTTGAGCACCTCCACCGTGACCTCCTTGATCCGCAGGACATCGCGGGCGAACCGCGCCACCTCATTGGGGTGGAACATCAGGGGCTCTTTCTGATCGCTGCGATATTCCGGGTTGAGCTTGCGGGGGTTGAAGGGGGGATTGAGGTTGCGGGGGTCGGTGTTGGTGTAGCGATACACCGAGGCCCGTGAGCGATTGAGCGATCGCTGCACCTCATCAATCCCGATCAGGTTCTCGGCGCTCTCGGCCGAGTTGGCGGCCCCTTCAGCTGCGGCCACACCGCCGAGGGCAGCTTCTACGGTCATGGTGCTCAACCCGATCCCGGAGGCGCCCAGTCCTGCTGTCAACGAATGGGCGGCCATGAGACGGGTTTGCGACAGATGGGAATCCGAGCGAAGCTAGCAGACTTTTCGTTCCGTAACCGGAATTTCTGGCCAAGTTTGGCGCTGGATGTGGCGCTTCTCCAATCGGTTCGGCCACGGAGGCCCTGGCGGCTCGGTGATAGCTTCCGGCCTCCTCTCCACCGGTGAATCCCATGCGCGTCTCCCGCCTGATGCTGGTGACGCTTCGGGATGATCCCGCGGAGGCCGAGATTCCCTCCCACAAGTTGCTGCTGCGGGCCGGCTACATCCGCCGCGTCAGCAGTGGCATCTACGCCTACCTGCCCCTGCTGTGGCGGGTGCTGCAGAAGATCTCCGCCATCGTGCGCGAGGAGCTCAACGCCACCGGGGCGTTGGAAACCCTGCTACCCCAGCTGCAGCCCGCCGATCTCTGGCAGCGCAGCGGCCGCTGGGCGGGGTACACCGCCGGGGAGGGGATCATGTTCCACCTCCAGGATCGCCAGGGGCGCGAGCTGGGTCTTGGGCCCACCCATGAGGAGGTGATCACCGCTCTTGCGGCGGATCTGCTGCGCTCCTACCGACAGCTACCGGTGAATCTCTATCAAATTCAGACCAAATTCCGGGATGAGATTCGCCCCCGCTTCGGCCTGATGCGGGGCAGGGAATTCATCATGAAGGATGCCTACTCCTTCCATGCCGATGAGGCCTCCCTCAAGGAGACCTACGCGGCCATGGATCGGGCCTATCGCCGCATCTTCAGCCGCTGTGGTCTCCGGGCGGTGGCCGTGGAGGCCGACAGTGGCGCCATCGGCGGCTCCGCCAGCCAGGAGTTCATGGTCACGGCGGATGCCGGCGAAGACCTCATTCTCACCAGTGCCGATGGCTCCTACGCCGCCAACCAAGAGCGGGCCGTTTCCCTCGCCCCGGCGGCCGTGGTGCTGCCGGGCGGCGCGCGCGCTGCCGGCCACGGGGAGACCCTGGCCACCCCCAGCCAGACCAGCATTGAGGACCTGTGCACGGCCCATGGGTTCGACCCCACCCAGATGCTGAAGGTGCTGCTGCTGCTGGCCCGCTTCGAGGACGGCAGCCAGCAGCCCCTGCTGGTGAGCCTGCGGGGAGACCAGCAGCTGAACGAGGTGAAGCTCACCAATGCCGTCACCGCCCGCTGTTCGGGGCAACACGGTGCTCTGCTGGAGCTGGCTCCCCTCAGCGTCGATGCCGTGGCCAAGGAGGGCCTGGATCCCCTGCCCTTCGGCTTCATGGGCCCCCACCTGGAGGATGCCCTGGTGGCGGGAGCCCGCAGCTGGCCGCCCCGGTTCCTGCGCTTCGCCGACACCACCGCCGCGGAGCTGGAGGCCTTTGTGTGCGGTGCCAATCGCGTGGATGCCCACTTGGTGGGGGCCACCTGGGACTCGCTGTGTGCCTGCCCCGAGACCCTGGATCTGCGGGCAGCCCAACCTGGCGACCGTTGCCAGCACGACCCCGATCAGGTGCTAGTGGCCAGCCGCGGCATCGAGGTGGGCCATATCTTCCAGCTGGGCCGGAAGTATTCCGAGGCGCTGCAGGCCACCTTCACCAACGAGGCCGGCGTGGAGGAGGCTCTTTGGATGGGCTGCTACGGCATCGGCGTCTCCCGCCTGGCCCAGTCGGCGGTGGAACAGCACCACGATGCCCATGGCATCTGTTGGCCCACCGCCATTGCCCCCTATGAGGCGATTGTGGTGATGGCCAACGTGGCCGATGCCAGCCAGAAAGATCTGGGGGAGCAGATCTACGCCGACCTGCAGGCTGCCGGCATCGAGGTGTTGCTCGATGACCGCGACGAGCGGGCGGGGGTGAAGTTCAAGGATGCCGATCTGCTGGGCATCCCCTGGCGGGTGGTGGTGGGTCGCGGTGCCGCCGCTGGCCAGGTGGAGCTGGTGCAACGGGCTGGAGGTGTGAAGCAGGATCTGCCTGCCGATGCACTTAAGGCCGTTCTGGTGGGCGCGATCGAGGCGGAGCGTGCGGGTTTGCCGGCGGTTTAGGCAGCGCCGGCCAGAGTTCAAGGCAGCCCCTAGGATCCGCGCAGACTTTGAATGACCCGTGATGGCTGCTGGATGGCGTCGTCTGATGGCAGCCGTTTTCGCTGTCTGCCTGTGTCTGTCCATGGCCCTCACGGCCTGTTCCGGCAGCAATGGCCCGCTCACCGGCAACTACGTGGAGGACACGGTGGCCGTGGCCGACACCCTGCTGGCCACCATCTCCCTGGATGCCGATGATCCCGAGCGCCCTGAGGCCGAAACCCAGGCGCGCGCCTTGATCAACTCCTACGTGTCCCGTTACAGGGCCCAGCCGAAGGTGAATGGTCTGGCCTCCTTCACCACCATGCAGACCGCCCTCAACTCCCTGGCGGGTCACTACGCGAACTATGCCAACCGCCCCGTGCCTGAGGCCCTACGGGATCGCCTTAGCAAGGAACTCAAGAAGGCTGAAACCGGTGTGGTGCGAGGCGCCTGATCGCCTGCTATCACTGGAGATGGCGGCCCTCTGGGCCGCTTTTTTGTTGGATTCTTTGACGGGAGGACGCTCGATCTGAGATCCTCTTTGTTTGTGCTCAGAAGCGGCTACGGGCCGCTGTGTCCTTGGCCAACGTTGTCGTCATCGGTGCTCAATGGGGTGACGAGGGGAAGGGCAAGATCACCGATCTGCTGAGCCGCTCCGCCGACGTGGTGGTGCGCTATCAGGGCGGGGTCAATGCCGGTCACACCATCGTGGTGGACGACAAGGTGCTCAAGCTGCACCTGATCCCCTCCGGCATCCTCTATCCCGACACCGTCTGCCTGATCGGGTCCGGCACGGTGGTGGACCCCAAGGTGATGCTTGGCGAGCTGGACATGCTCGCTGAGAACGGCATCGGCGTGGAGGGCCTGCAACTGGCCTCCACGGCCCACGTGACCATGCCGTACCACCGCCTGCTGGACCAGGCCATGGAGCAGCGCCGCGGCGACCGACGTATCGGCACCACAGGCCGGGGCATCGGCCCCACCTATGCCGATAAGTCCGAGCGCAACGGCATCCGCATCATCGACATCCTCGATGAGGCCCGCCTGCGGGATCGCCTGGCCGGGGTGCTGGCGGAGAAGAACGAGATTCTCACCAAGCTCTATGGCCTCGAGCCCCTCGATTTCGAGGCGGTAGTGGCCGAATACGTGGGTTACGGCCAGCGGCTGGCGCCCCACGTGGTGGATTGCACCCGGGCTATTCACCAGGCCGCCCGGGCCCGCAAGAACATCCTGTTTGAGGGTGCCCAGGGCACCCTGCTCGACCTCGACCACGGCACGTATCCCTACGTGACCTCCTCCAATCCGGTGAGCGGCGGTGCCTGCATCGGTGCCGGCGTGGGCCCCACCCTGATTGACCGGGTGATTGGGGTGGCCAAGGCTTACACCACCCGGGTGGGCGAAGGTCCCTTCCCCACGGAACTCGAAGGCAGCCTCAACGACCATCTCTGCGACCGCGGTGGTGAGTACGGCACCACCACCGGCCGCCGCCGCCGCTGCGGCTGGTTCGATGGCGTGATCGGCCGCTACGCCGTGGAGGTGAATGGCCTCGATTGTCTGGCCATCACCAAGCTCGATGTGCTCGATGAGCTCGATGAGATCCAGGTGTGCGTGGCCTATGAGCTGGATGGTCAGCGCATCGAGTACTTCCCCAGCAGCGCTGAGGACTTCGCCCGCTGTCAGCCCATCTTCGAAACCCTGCCCGGCTGGCAGTGCTCCACGGCCGATTGCCGCACCCTGGAGGAGTTGCCCGCCACGGCCATGAGCTACCTGCGCTTCCTGGCCGATCTGATGGAAGTGCCCATTGCGATCGTGTCGCTCGGGGCCAACCGCGACCAGACCATCGTGGTGGAAGATCCGATCCACGGTCCCAAGCGGGCGCTCCTCAGCGTCTGAGCTCTGAGCCGAGTCTTCCCGCCTCCTCCCCCATGACCCCCAAGAGCCTCGACGTTGTCGGTATCGGCAACGCCATTGTTGACGTGCTGGTGCAGGCGGATGACGACCTGCTCGACAATTTCGAGCTCACCAAGGGCACCATGGCCCTGGTGGATGCCGCCCAGGCTGAAACCCTCTACGCCAGCGTGGGCCCTGGCCTCGAAACCTCGGGTGGGTCTGCCGCCAACACCCTGGCGGGCATCGCCCAGCTGGGCGGGCGGGCCGGCTTCATCGGCCGCGTTCGCGACGACCAACTTGGCGGCATCTTTGCCCACGACATCCGCTCCGTGGGGGCCCGCTTCGAGACCCCCGCTGCCACCACCGGCCCCTCCACGGCCCGCTGTTTGATCCTGGTGACCCCGGATGCCCAGCGCACCATGTGCACCTATCTGGGGGCCTCGGTGGGGTTGGATCCGGCCGACCTCGATCTGGAGATGGTGGCCCAGGCCAAGGTGCTCTACCTCGAGGGCTACCTGTGGGACAGCGACGAGGCCAAGGCGGCCTTTATCGCCGCGGCTGAGGTGGCCCGGGCCCATGGTGGTGAGGTGGCCCTGAGCCTCTCCGATGCCTTCTGCGTGGAGCGCCATCGCGACAGCTTCCTGGAGCTGGTGGATGGCCACGTGGACATCCTGTTTGCCAATGAGATGGAGATCACAGCCCTCTACAAGGCCAACAGCTTTGAGGAGGCCGCCAAGCAGGTGCGCGGCCGCTGCAAGCTGGCCGCCCTCACCCGCAGTGAGCTGGGGTCGTTGATCCTCAACGGCGTGGGCAGTCACGCCATCGAGCCCTTCAAGCTCGGCCCCTTGGTGGATACCACCGGTGCCGGTGATCTCTACGCCGCTGGTTTTCTACATGCCTACACCCAGGGCCAGGACATCGCCGCCTGCGGCCGCCTCGGCTCCCTCTGCGCCGGCCAGGTGGTGACCCAGCTCGGCCCCCGTCCCCACGGCTCCCTCAAGGACCTGGTGGCCGCTCACCTGGGCTGAACGTCCGCCCCGGGATAGCCCAGCTGCTGGAGCAGCTCGGCCACAGCATGAATGATGGCGAAGCCGGTCAGAAATACGAAAGTCTCAAACTCTATGGTGCCAAGCACCAGCTCGCTGTGGGCGGTATTCTGGCCAACGTGCAGCCGCTGCTGACCGCCAAGCGCGCCGGCATCACGATTTTCCAGGAATCGACCAAACTGCTCGAAGCCATCAATGAGC
>CALJTZ010000355.1 GCA_937975655.1 uncultured Synechococcus sp.
ACGTCAATCGAGACAACGATCCCAACCAGGCCTTTTCTTATCCTTTTACTTCGCAGATTGCCGCACTCAGTCGCACAGAAAATGGCGAATGGACACAGGCGATTGCAGGCAGCTTCCCCAGCCTCTCCAATGACCTGGGCCAACCACTCACCTATGGCGCTTCCTCCACATTCATCCCCATCCCAAATGGCCAGAACAAGAACGTACGCTATCTAGCCGATGGCGTTCTAGATCTGGATCGCCTTCAAAGCAAGAGTCGACCCGGTGAACCTGTATTGGTTGGCTATGTCGTCGGCGGCATTGAGTCGCAGGTCTCCAGCGACTTCAACGATCTGAGCACCTACGGCAGCACGAACTACACCGTTGCCTCTGGCGAGATCTTCCAGGTCATGATCACACCTAACTGAGTAGCAAGGCATCTGGCGATGATGACTCAGTTCATTGACCCTGCGGTGCTGCCTATCCCGATGCCTCGCAGCCAGGGATTGGCCCCCGCGGCTTGAGCCATCTGCCCACCATGGGCCTCAGCTTCTATGGGGCTCCCCCGATTTTGAGGGCAAGTCGATAAGGGTCACGCCATGACCGCCAGACTGTCCATTGACGACCAACCTGGTAAGAAACCAGACCTAGGGCGTCCAAAGCCTGCAGTGCCCACGATTGATTCAAGGCATACCGCGCCCCCGCATCCCGCTGACCTGCTGGTGCCAGCAGGTCAGCGGGATGCGCGACGCACCGCCTTAACCGCTAGGCCGGCCTCAGTGGCGGTGACCGCCGCCAACGCCATCAGGCCGATCAACCCCACCAGCTGGTTCTGGCCCTCGGCTGCTGCATCAGCGTTCTGGCCCAGAAGGGCACCGGCAACGAACCAGGCAGTGGCCAGCGCCGAGGTGATCCAGTAGGCCTTCCAGCGCCTCTGATACAGATAGCCAGCCCCCAGGCCCGGCACCACATTGAGCAGCACCGCCACCCAACCGGCCGAGGCGGCAAGGATCTGCTCACGGGTGGGGGTCATGGCGGCACTGCAGTGAGGCTGCACTCTGGCGAGCGGAGCCGCGCTGTTGCGGGGGCGCCCCGCCCCAACCCCTTCACAACCCGTTACAATTATCGCAACAATCCGCAACACGCATGGCTCAGCCCTCTCCCCGCTTCGGCTTTGTGGCCTTCGCTGAAACCTGGAATGGCCGTCTGGCCATGCTCGGCTTTGTGATCGGCCTCGGCACCGAACTGCTCACAGGCCAAAGCATCCTGTCCCAACTCGGCCTGGGTTGAACGCCATGAGCACCGACTACTCCACAGCCATCGCCTGCATGGTCGCCCTTGTGGTGCTTCTCACCGGCATGACCACCTACGTGCTCAGCCGCCCCAGTGACCTGGCCCGGAGATCCCGATGATCGCGACCCTCACCATCGTTCTGTTCGGCGCCTGGGTTGTTGGCGCCCTGCTCCAGCCCGATCTGGCGAACTGACCCTGCTCCGTCCATATCCCTGCACGTCAACCACCCCCAACAACCGATGACCAACACTCCCGCTAACGACAAGTGGTTCGAGCACCGCGCCGAGCAACTGATCCATATGGAACAGCTCAAGCGGGTTGAACTGTTCAACGGCCGTGCCGCCATGCTCGGCATCGTGATCGGCATCATCACCGAAGGGCTCACCGGCTTCGGGATTGCTCATCAGATCGGTCTCGGTGCTCTGGTTGACGGCTACGCCGCCTGCCGCACCCAGTTCCTGCCGTTCTGCTTCTGAACACGTTGCCCATCGGCAACCCTGCACCTACCCCAGGACCTCCCTGGGGTTTTGGTTTGGCTGGCTCAGCGGTCCAATAACGCCCAGAAGCGCCACTGCGCTGCATGGCGCTGCCGCAGGGTCTCCACAAAGTGGTGGTGTTCTTGGATGCCCTGCCAGTCGTCGATGCGGGCAGCCAGCTGCTCGCAGGTGCGCAAATCATCCACGGCGTAGCGATAGCGCGTGGTCCGGCCCATCCCCAGGGCGAAGCACACCATCGCCCGCAGCAACACCACCACCGCCAGGGGATGGTTGCCACTGAGCCGTTCGGCAGCAGGGCCATAGATCGCAAACGCCCCTCCATCCCAGTCCTGTTCGTGTGCGATCACGTAGCGGGCAGCCCGAGGCAAGGCGGGCCATCCCACCAGGAACTGCAGTGCCTGCAGGGGCGCCGTGTGCGCGTCCACCACCTGGAAGGCTCTCTCTTCAGCGTCCACATCCGCGAAGGCCTCCAGCCGTTGGAGGTACTGGCGCAGGTGGGGAATCGCCAGGGTTGTGCAGAAACACTGCCAGCGCAGCTGCTGGGCCTCGTCCAGGCGGCCCAGCGCCTCGAGCACGGCGAGCCGCGCCTCCTCCCACGCCGGTGATGTGCGGCTGGCAGCGCCCCTGGCGGCGCCCTCCAACACGTGGAGGGCCTGCTCGGGCCGACCCGCCGTCAGCAGGTACTGGGCCACCTCGGCGGCGGTGTTGGGCCAGCTCAACTGCGCGGTGTTGAACTGGGCCAGGTAAGCCTCCACGTCGCCACGGCACTGGGCGATCTGCAGCAGGGCCTGGTGGCCGTCCTGGGCACCACGATCGCGGCACTCCTGGGCCAAGCGCTGAAGGCCCTGCTCTCCCAGAACCTCGTTCAAGGTCGGGATCAGATCGTCGAACTGCCCGTAGCCATTGTCGATCAGCAGGTCGGCCACCTGCTCCGCCAAGGTGTCGGAAGGCAACTGGGCGGCGCTGGCCATCACCCCCAGATGGGCCGCCGCCTGGCTGAACACCCCGATCACAGCGCCGGTGGTGTCGGAGCAGCGGTCGATCACACCATCGGCCAGCTCCAGCAACCGCACCAGCAATTCACAGGCCAGCGCCGGATCTTCTGCAGCGATGGTGCCGGTGATCGCCTGGTGCTGGGCCTCCAGATCGGCCAGCAGGGCCTTGCGCTTGCGGGAATCCACGAAAGTGGTGGCGCGGGCGATGGCGGCCAGGCGCTTGCGCACCTCCTGGGCCGCTGCCTCGGCCCCATCGGTGCTGGCCAAGGCCAGGCGAAGGCGCCGTTGGATCACCGCATTGCCCGTGCTCACCTCCATCAGCAACTCGGCGAGGGCCGCAGCACCAAGTTGCTGAAGATTGTTGGCATTGAGCGTGCGCTTAGCCGCCATGGCCCCGAGTGCTGTACGGCGCGATGGGGACCCTAGGCATCCGCTGCGCGCCAGGGCCACCAGCTGGAACGCTCCACGCCAACGGCGAGCAACACCAGCAGCAGCACAAAGCCGCAGACACCGGCCCACTGCCAACGGCTCCAGAACGCCGAAATCACGGCCGAACAGGCCGCTGCCCCCCCATAGGCCGTGAGGAAGAGCTGACCACTCATGCGGCTGCGGGCAGCCGGGTCAATGGCGTAGATACGAGCCTGGTTGGCCACAAAACTGCCCTGCACCCCCAGATCCACCGCCATCAGCCCCACGGCGAGGGCCGCCAGCGAGCTGGGCCAAACCCCCAACAGCAGCACCCCCAAGCCCGTACAGAGCACGCCTGCCAGCACGATCCGATCAGGCCCAAACCGATCCACCAGCCGGCCGATGCCTGGCGCAGCAACGATGCTGGCGAGCCCCACCAGGCCTA
>CALJTZ010000356.1 GCA_937975655.1 uncultured Synechococcus sp.
GGCACCGAGCGCCACGAATCCCGCCGGGTGGATAACCAGCTGCGTGGCCGCGCCGGCCGCCAGGGTGACCCCGGCTCCACCCGTTTCTTCCTCTCGCTGGAAGACAACCTGCTGCGCATCTTCGGCGGCGACCGCGTCGCTGGCCTGATGAATGCCTTCCGCGTGGAGGAGGACATGCCGATCGAATCCGGCATGCTCACCCGCTCCCTGGAGGGGGCCCAGAAGAAGGTGGAAACCTATTACTACGACATCCGCAAGCAGGTGTTCGAGTACGACGAGGTGATGAACAACCAGCGCCGCGCCGTGTACACCGAGCGCCGCCGCGTGCTGGAGGGCCGCGAGCTCAAGCAGCAGGTGATCGGCTATGGCGAACGCACCATGGACGATATCGTGGAGGCCTACGTGAATCCCGAGCTCCCTCCAGAGGAGTGGGATCTCGATCGCCTCGTGGCCAAGGTGAAGGAGTTCGTGTACCTGCTGGATGATCTCACCCCCGATCAGCTGCGCGGCCTCTCCATGGAGGAACTCAAGGCTTTCCTGCAGGAGCAGCTGCGCAATGCCTACGACATCAAGGAAGGCCAGATCGAGCAGCAACGCCCGGGGCTGATGCGCGAAGCGGAGCGCTTCTTCATCCTCCAGCAGATCGACACCCTATGGCGCGAGCACCTGCAGGCCATGGATGCCCTGCGCGAATCGGTGGGTCTGCGCGGCTATGGCCAGAAGGATCCGCTGATTGAATACAAGAACGAGGGCTATGACATGTTCCTCGATATGATGACCGGCATGCGCCGCAACGTGATCTACTCGATGTTCATGTTCCAGCCCGCGCCGGCCCAGCCCCAGGGCGTCAACGCCTGAGGCGTGGGGGGATCCAGCTGTGCGAGAGCCGCTCAAGCTCTCGCCTGAGGGATTCCAGCTCCTGGCTGGTGCTGCGTTGCTGACGCTGTTCGGCCCGAAGTTGCTCCACCTCCTGTTCCAGCCGCAGCCGGTTGAGCTGCAGGGCTGTGGTGCGTTGTTGGGCCTCGCTCAGCTCGGTTTTCAGATCGGAAACCTGGTGGAGCTCCCTCAGGGCCTCGGCCTCACGCTGGCTGCTGGCCAGATCAATCTGCAGTTGTTGCGCTGAGGCGTTGTCCAGGAACCGGCGGTAGCGCGCGCGCATCCGCGCCAGGTCTGCGCTGACATCATCCCGGCGCTCCTGCTGTTTGCGGGTGCTTTCCGATTCATGCAGGCCGCTGGCCTGGGCGCACAGCCACACCTGCAGGTTGAGCTGTTGGCGCAGGTCGAGGCAGAGCTCCACATCTTCGCCGCACTGGTTGTAGGACTCCTGGAAGCGCAGCTGTTGGAAGGTGCTGCGCAGCAGCAGCATCACGGCCCCCGTCACGGCGGGCACCGGTCGGTCGGAGTCCATGGCCCAGCTGCTGTCAGCCGGAATCAGGCCTTCCAGGGCGTGGTACGGGCTGTTGCGGGAGTCGAACAGAATTCCCGCATGGGCGAGCGACCCGTCGCCATGCCTCAACCTGGCGCCCACGATCCCGGCTTGGCCGTGCTGTTGCAGGCAATGCAAGGCGGCATCAAGGCTGCCGGGATCTAGCACCACATCGTCGTTGATCAGCAGCAGATGGGTGCCGGTGGCCTTGTCTGCCAGGCCATTCATGTTGGCAGCGAAGTGATAAGGAACCCGCTGAGCGATCAACAGCTCGTAGCCCGACCGATTGCTAATGGCCGCTTCATCGGCCTGGCTTCCATTCCAGGAGCACAGCACCTCCACCTCCCGGCTGGGCAGGCTGCAGGCCTGCTGCAGGCTGGCGAGCATGGCGCTCAGCAGTGAAGGTGTCCGCGAGATCACCAGGATCGAGAGCTGCATCTCCGCCTTCAGCCGTGCCGCGAGACTATCAACGCCCGCTGGCTGTCAGGGATCGGCGTGGGTTTTGGAGGCCTTGGCTCCTGTGTCCCCCAGGAACTCCAGAATCTCCCGGTCCTTGAGGTTCTGGGCTTCCCCCCGGCAGGGTTCAGCCAGGGGCCTGCCGGCGGCCACCTCCCGCAGACAGGCCTGGGTGCGGGCCAGTTCGCTCTCCAGGCTGTCGATCCGCTCCATCAGGTTGCGGATCACCCCCGCTTCGGCGTCCGGCAGGGCGGAGTGGGCCAGGGGGTCCACCCGGACGCCGCTCTGGTGAATCACCCGGCCGGGAATGCCCACCACGGTGCTGTCGGCGGCCACATCGCGCAGTAGCACCGAGCCGGCGCCGATGCGGGTGTTGGCCCCCACGTTGATGGCCCCCAGCACCTTGGCGCCGGCCCCCACCACCACGTTCTCCCCCAGGGTGGGGTGGCGCTTGCCATGGGCCTTGCCGGTGCCCCCCAGGGTCACCCCCTGATACAGCAAGCAGCGGTCGCCGATCACTGCCGTTTCGCCGATCACCACGCCCATGCCGTGGTCGATGAACACCCCATGGCCGATGCGGGCTCCCGGGTGGATTTCGATGCCGGTGAGCCAGCGGCCCAGTTGGCTGCACAGCCGCGCCGCCAGGGGCGATAGCGGCCAGCGCCGGCGCCAGAGCTGGTGGCTGAGCCGATGCAGGGTGATGGCGTGCAGCCCTGGGTAGCAGAGCAGGATTTCCAGCGTGCCCCTGGCCGCCGGATCGCGTTCCTTGATGATGGCCAGATCGGCCTTGAGAGCCTTGAGCATCAGGCGGCCTGCAGGCCGATCTCCTTGCGCAGCAGGTTGATCGTGGCACTGCCCAGGTAGCTCTGGGCGCAGTGCACCTGCGGCAAACGCATGAGCTGGGAGCGGTTCTGCCGCAGGCTCTGCTCCACTAGCGGCAGGCTGGGACGGTCACACAGCACGTGGCTGGCGGCCCGCAGCAGCGCCAGCAGGCGGCTGCTCACATCTGGCGTGGCCGTCATCACCAGCAGCTCGTTGCCGCGCATGCTGTGCAGGATCACCTCGGCGGCCCGCAGGATGCCGGGGCTGATGCTCACCAGGCCCACGCAGCTGCCGGCCCGCAGGTCCTTGAGCAGGTCCAGTTCGTGGCGGAAGTCGTTGAGGTCCACCGCCACGGCCCGCACGCCGTGCTGCTTGGCGAGATCGACGAACATGTCGCGCACCCGGGCCGCGCCGACGCCGACGAACATCTCGACGAAGTCGGAGCCGCTGATGCTGAAAAAAGGCACCTTGGCTTCACCGGCAATTGACTTGGCCAACAAGGTTTTGCCGGTACCCGGAGGGCCTACCAATAGCAAACCGCGAGGAATACGGCCACCCAACTTCTGGAACTTGCTGGGGTCCTTGAGGAAGTCGACGACTTCCTTCACTTCCTCTTTGGCTTCGTCGCAGCCTGCCACGTCGGCAAAAGTCACAGTGTTGGTGTTTTCGTCCAACAAGCGGGCCTTGCTCTTGCCGAAGCTGAACGCGCCGCCCTTGCCGCCGCCTTGCATCTGGCGCATGAAGTACACCCACACGCCAATCAACAGCAACATGGGGCCCCAGCTGACCAACAAGGTCATGAGGAGCGAGCCTTCTTCGCGGGGC
>CALJTZ010000357.1 GCA_937975655.1 uncultured Synechococcus sp.
CGGCCTCGGGATCCATCGGCACACCGGCGCGGCCCGCCGCCGCCACGATCCGGCCCCAGTTGGGGTCGCGGCCGTGCACGGCGCACTTCACCAGCGAGGAGCCACAGATCGTGCGCGCGATCGCGCGGGCGGCGGCGTTATCGGCAGCCCCCTCCACCTGCACCTCCAGCAGGCAGGTGGCACCCTCGCCATCGCGGGCGATCGCCTTGGCTAGATATTGCGACACCGCCGTCAGGCCGGCCTCCAAGGCGTCCAAGTACTCGGGGCTCAAGGGCTCACCGGCTGCAAAGGCCAGGAACGTGTCGTTGGTGCTGGTGTCGCCGTCCACCGTGATCGCATTGAAAGAGCGATCCACCGCCCGCTGCACCATGGCCTGCCACAGCTCCGCCGGCACACCGGCATCACAGGTGAGAGTGCCGAGCATCGTGGCCATGTTGGGGTGGATCATTCCCGACCCCTTGGCCATGCCGCCGATGCGCACCCGGCGGCCGCCGAGTTCCGCCTCCAGGGCGATCTGCTTCTCCACCAGATCCGTGGTGAGGATGGCCCTGGCCGCCGCGGCACCCCCCTCGGAGCTGAGGGCCGCCACCAGGGGATCGAGGCCCGCCAGCAGGGTGTCCATGGGGATCGGCACGCCGATCACGCCGGTGGAGCAGATCAGCACCTGCTCAGCCGCCAGGCCCAGCCGATCGGCGGTGGCCTGGGTAGCCCGCTGGCTGTCGATCAGGCCCCGCTCACCCGTGCAGGCATTGGCCTGGCCCGAATTGGTGAGCACCGCCCGGGCCTGGCCGCCGCTGGCCAGCAGCCGCTCAGCGCAGAGATCCACGCAGGCCGCCCGCACCAGGGAGGTGGTGAAGGTGCCGGCACACACGGCACCTTCAGGAGCCAACAGGAGGGCGAGATCGGGATTGCCGGAGGCCTTCAGGCCCGCCGTGATCCCCGCCGCCACGAAGCCGCTGGGGGCGGTGATGCCGCCGGAAATCGGGTGCCAGGGATGGGTCACGGGGCGACCTGTGCTGCGAACCTGAGCATGGAATAGCGCCCCGCCCCTCTCCAAATCGCCATGGCCGCGACCCTCCGCTGGCAAGGCCCCCAACGCCGCATCGGCCTCACCGGCGGCATTGCCACCGGCAAGAGCAGTGTGGGCCGCTGGCTGCAGCAGCAGGCTGGCCTGCCGCTGCTGGATGCGGATGGGTTTGCACGGGAGGCCCTGGCACCGGGTTCCGAGGCCTGCCAGGCGGTGCTGAAGCGCTACGGCCCAGGGGTACAAGCGACCGGTGGCGGGATCGACCGCGGCGCCCTGGGAGCGATTGTGTTCAGCGACCCAGCCGAGCGCCACTGGCTCGAGCAGCTGGTGCATCCGATCGTGCGGCAGCGCTTTGCCACAAACCTGGACCGGCTAACGACGGCACCGGCGGTGGTGCTGATGATCCCGCTGCTGTTTGAGGCGAACTTGGAAGGCCTCTGCAGCGAGGTGTGGCTGGTGGACTGCGAGGAGGACCAGCAGCTGCAACGGTTGATGGACCGCGATCAGCTCAGCGCAGCCGACGCCAGGGAACGGATCAGCTGCCAATGGCCGCTGGCCCGCAAGCGCGGCCTGGCAGATCAGCTGATCGACAACCGGGGATCGCTGGAGCAGCTGCACGCCCTGCTCCGGGACCTCACGGGCCCGGCAGCAGGACCGCTCAGCCGTTGAGCTTCTGGATCAGGATCTGGTTGGCGAGCTTGGGATCAGCCTTGCCGCCGGTTTTCTTCATCAGCTGCCCCACGAAGAAGCCCTGCAGCTTGGTTTTGCCGCCGCGGAAGGCCTCCACCTCCTCGGGGTGGGCCGCCAGCAGCTCTTCCACGATCGCTGTGATCGCCGCAGGGTCGCTGATCATGCCCAGGCCCCGTTCCTCCACGATCGCCTTGGCGGAGCCCCCCTGCTCCAGCAGCTCCGGCAGGATCTCCTTGGCGATCTTGCCGCTGATCACACCGCCCTCGATCAGCTGCACCATCTCGGCCAGCTGCTCGGGCTTGAGGGGCAGTTCCGCCATCGAGAGCTTGTTGGCGTTCACATGGGCGGCGATATCGCCGGTGACCCAGTTCGCCACGGCCTTGGCATCGGCGCCGGCAGCCACAGCGGCCTCGAAGTATTCGGCCATGGCCCGCTCATCGGTGAGCACCCGGGCGTCGTAGATGGAGAGGCCCAGCTGCTCGGCATAGCGGTGGCGCTTGGCGGCAGGCAGTTCCGGCAGCTCAGCGCGCCAGCCCTCCCGTTGCTCGGCACTCACCTCGATCGGGCCGAGATCCGGATCGGGGAAATAGCGGTAGTCGCTGGCGCCCTCCTTGCTGCGCATGCTCTTGGTGAGCTGCTTGCCCTCATCCCAGAGGCGGGTTTCCTGCACCACCGGCTCGCCGGATTCATAGGCCTTGATCTGGCGCTGAATCTCGTAATCACACGCCTTTTGGATGGCGGAGAACGAGTTCATGTTCTTGATTTCCACCTTCGTACCGAAGGGGGCATCGGGGCCGCGCCGGACGGAGATGTTCACATCGCAGCGCAGGGAGCCCTCCTGCATGTTGCCGTCGCTCACGCCCAGATAGCGCATGATCCGGCGGATCTCCGAGGCGTATTCCGCCGCCTCACGGCCGGTGCGCAGATCCGGCTTGCTCACGATCTCGGCGAGGGCCACGCCGGCGCGGTTGTAGTCCACCAGGGAGTGGGTGGAGCCGGCCAGGCGGTCGCTGCCGGCATGCACGAGCTTGCCGGCGTCCTCCTCCATGTGCAGCCGCTCGATGCCGATGGTCTTGAGATAAGTGTCCTTGCCCTTCTCGGCCACCTCCACCTCAATCCAGCCCTCTTCAGCGATGGGCTCGTCGTACTGGGAGATCTGGTAGTTCTTGGGGAGATCCGGATAGAAATACTGCTTGCGGTCGAACTTGCTGTGCTCCGCAATGTTCAGGTTGAGGGCCATGGACGCCTTCACGGCGTACTCCAGCACCTTCTGGTTCAGCACCGGCAGGGTGCCGGGCAGGCCGCACACCACCGGGTCGATGTGGGTGTTGGGGTCATCGCCGAAGGTGGTGGAGGCGCTGGTGAAGATCTTGCTGTTGGTGCCCAGCTGCACGTGGGTCTCCAGGCCGATCACGGCTTCCCACTCGGCCTGTGCTGCCGCTGCCATCTGCGATCTCCAACTCCTGGGCGTGGCCCGATCCTATGGAAGCGGGGCCGGGCCGTTCAGCCGCTGAGCTGAAACACTAAAAAGAGCCTGAACAGACGTTGTGGCCATGGCGGCGGCCAACCAGGACCCCGTGCTGATCCTCGGTGGTGGCCTGATGGGCCTGGCCATCGCCCATCAGCTGGCCCGTCGCGGTGACCCAGTGCTGGTGCTGAGCCGCCGCCGCAGTGAGGCGGCGGGCTTCGTGGCCGCAGGGATGCTGGCGCCCCACGCCGAAGGGCTCAGCGGCGATCTGCTGGAGCTAGGGCAGCGCAGCCTGGAGCTGATTCCGGCCTGGGTGGAGCAGATCGAGACGGACAGCGGCCTGGGCTGCGGGCTGCGGCCCTGCGGCATCGTGGCGCCCTTCGCAAGCGCCGCCGAGCGCGACGTGTATCCCACCGCGGCCTGGGGCGAAGCTCTCGACAGGGAGGGGCTGGAGCGGGAACTGCCCGGCATCGGCCCTGGCTGGCAGGCGGGGCTGCTGTTCCGCCAGGACGGCCAGATCGACAACCGTCGCCAGCTGATGCGCGCCCTAGAGCGGGCCTGCGTGGACCTGGGGGTGCGCTTCCAGGAAGGCGTGGAGGTGCTCGAGCTGCTGCAGGAGGGCGATCGGCTCGCGGGCGTGCGGGTGCGGGATGCCGCCGCAACGTTGCAGACCCTGCCAGCCCACGCGGCCGTGCTCTGCTGCGGTGCCTGGAGCGCCCAGCTCCTGCCGCAGCTACCGATCTTTCCGGTAAAAGGGCAGATGCTCTCCCTGCAGGGACCCCGCGATGCCGTGCAACGGGTGATCTTCGGGCCAGGCACCTACCTGGTGCCGCGGGAAGACGGCCTGCTGGTGGTGGGAGCCACCAGCGAGCGGGAGGCGGGCTTCACCGAGGGCCTCACCCCCTTCGGACAGCGGCAGCTGCAGGCCGGCATCGAATCACTGCTGCCCGAGGCCAGCCAGTGGCCGCCGATGGAGCGCTGGTGGGGGTTCCGGCCCTGCACCCCTGATGAAGGACCGCTGCTGGGAGCCAGCCCAGTGCAGGGCCTTTGGCTGGCCGCCGGCCATCACCGCAATGGCGTGCTGCTGGCGGCGATCACCGCCGAGCTACTGGCCTGCGCTGTGACTGACAGGAACGACCCCACACTCAAAGGCCTGCTGGAGGCTTTCGATTGGCGCCGTTTTCAGTCCTGCTAACACTGTGTCGACCCTTACTCCCGGCGCAGGACCAGGATGGTGATGTCATCCGACTGCTCAGCGCCATCCACAAACGTGGAGACATCGTCGCGCAGGGACTTTGCAATCTGCTTGGCCTGATCCTTCACAATCCTCTCAGCAAAGTGGAGCAACCGATCTTCTCCATACAACTCCCTCTGGGCATTCATCGCCTCGGTGACGCCATCGGTGTAGAGAATCAAGCAATCACCCGGCTCGAGCTTCGTATGGAACGTGGCGCACTGAGCCATCGGGAAGGGACCAAGGGGCGATCCCCCATAGGGTTCGTAGGCAATCCCGGCAGCCTTAGAACAGAGAATCGCCTGGTTATGACCAGCCTGGGCGTACTCAATCTCACCCGTCCTGGGGTCATAACAGCCAAAGAGCATGGTCACAAATAACAGCGCTTCATTGTCAGGGTTGAGGAGGCCATTGACTCCCTCAAGGATGAAGGACGGCGAGCCTCCAGCACGCGCCACCCCGCGCATGAGTGTGCGCGTCTGAGCCATGAACATGCCGGCACCAATCCCTTTACCGGATACATCGCCGATCAGAAAGAACAATCGTCCTTCGGGGCCCGGGAAAAAGTCAAAGAGGTCTCCTCCCACCTCCAGGGCAGGGTCACAAAGGCCCCACACATCCAAGCCACCATATTGATCGTTCGGCGGGAACACCTTGGGAAGCAGGCCGCGCTGCACTTCAAGGGCAATCTCCAAATCGTGCTGAAACATCGCTGCGCGCACCGCCGTTTCCGCCATCTCCATGCGGTAAAGAGTGCTGGCCACAAGCCCCGCGAAATACTCAGCCAAGGCGACATCGGCGTCGGAGAAATACTTACGCTCATCAGGATTGATGAATTCAATCACTCCACGACAGGCATTACCATCGAGCAGTGGAACCGCAATCAGGGCACGCGTCTCGTAGCCAGTCTTCTTATCAGCTGCCGCAAAGAAACGTGGATCTTGGCGCACATCATCGACCCTTATCGTTTCGCCACTCTCCATCGCAGCACCCACAACCCCAGCCCCCATCGGCACACGGATCTGCCCATGGCTGCACTCCCCACCACGGGCGGAGTGCAGCACCAGATCACCGGCTTCGAAATCAGGGAGGAACAGGGAGCACGTATCACATCTAATCCAAGGACGACTATCCTCAAGAATG
>CALJTZ010000358.1 GCA_937975655.1 uncultured Synechococcus sp.
CGGCGCTCAGGCCCTGGGTGATCAGGTCGGCGGCCTCCTGCCAGCCCATGAACTCGAGCATCATCACGCCGCTGAGGATCACCGAGCCGGGGTTGATGCGATCGAGGCCGGCGTGTTTGGGCGCGGTGCCGTGGGTGGCCTCGAAGATGGCGGCGTGGTCTCCGATGTTGGCGCCGGGGGCCATGCCCAGGCCGCCCACCACGGCGGCGGCGGCATCGGAGATGTAGTCGCCGTTGAGGTTGAGGGTGGCCAGCACCGAGTAGTCGGCCGGGCGGGTCTGGATCTGCTGGAAGATGCTGTCGGCGATGCGGTCGTCCACCAGCACCATCTGCTTCCATTGGCCACCGCCGTGGCTGGTACCGATGGCGTCGATCACGCCCTGCACTTCGGCGTCAATGGCCGCCTTCTTCTCGGGGGTGAGGCTGTCGTAGCCGGGCTCGATCATGCGGGCATTCGCCTCGATGCTCAGGCCGGGGTCCTGGTCGAGGTTGCCGAGGATCCAGCTCTCCCGCTCGGTGATGCACACATCGCGGAATTCGGTGGCGGCCAGCTCGTAGCCCCAGTCGCGGAAGGCGCCCTCCGTGAATTTCATGATGTTGCCCTTGTGCACCAGCGTCACGTGGCGCTTGTCGCCCTCCAGACGGAGGGCGTGCTGGATGGCCTTGCGGATGTGGCGCTGGCTGCCGTGCTTGCTCACCGGCTTGATGCCAATGCCGGAGCCCGCGGGGATCTGGCGCTTGCCGAGCTTGCCGTTGGCGGGGATCACCACCTCGTTGAGGTGCTTGATCAGGTCGAGGCCAACGGGGTCGTTGGCTTCCCACTCGATCCCCATGTAGATGTCTTCGGTGTTCTCGCGGTACACGATCACGTCGAGGTCTTGGGGCCGCTTGTGGGGGCTGGGGGTGCCGGCGTAATAGCGGCAGGGCCGCACGCAGCAGTAGAGGTCAAAGATCTGGCGCAGGGCCACATTCAGGGAGCGGATGCCGCCGCCGATCGGCGTGGTGAGTGGCCCCTTGATGGCCACGCCATAGGTGCGGATCGCCTCAAGGGTGTCCTCTGGCAAGTACTGGTAGGTGCCGTAGAGGTCGCAGGCCTCGTCGCCGGCGTACACCTTGAACCACTCGATCCGGCGTTCGCCGCCGTAGGCCTTGGCCACCGCCGCATCCAGGACCTTCTGAGTGGCGGGCCAGATGTCCACGCCGGTGCCATCGCCGCGGATGAAGGGGATGATCGGGTCGTTCGGCACCACCGGCTGGCCGTTCTCGAAGCGGATGGCCGTGCCCGTGGCTGGGGCGGTGAGCTTCTCGTAAGTGGCCATGGTGCGCCCCGGCGTGATAGCGATCGAGCGAGCCTATGCCTGCGGGTGGGCCTGAAAAGGTTGGTGGTGATCAGCGCCTCGGCCGGTCGCTTTGCTGGGGGGTCAGACCAATGACCGCGTGAGCTGCAGGATCCGTGCAAAGGTCAGGGCATACAGCCCCAGGATCATCCCCAGGTAGACCAGCACCAGGATCCGCCCCGTGCGCGTCACCCCCACGAGCGTGGGCTTGCCCTTGTTCAGGAGGGTGCTGATCGAGGCGTGGTAGTAATCAAACGACGTGATCCCCTTGGTTGGATTGGCGTCGCTGAGTTGCACGACGAGGCCAGGTTGCGCCTGGCCGACCAGATCCAGCCGATGGAAGATCCATCCCCAGCTGATCATGAAGTAGGGCAGATACAGCACGATCTGGCCCAATAAGACGCCGGGTTGAACCTTGGAGCTTTCGAAGATCAGTCCGTTGATGGTGAGGTATTCGGCCAACAGTCGCAGGCAGAACCACGCCCCCAGGGCGTCAAAGCTCCAACGAGGTACCCGGAACCCACGCCACAGGGCCGTTGTCATGGCAACCAACCCAACCCCGCAGATCACCATCGCCACGGGATGAATACGGTCGGCTTGCAAGAGGGTCAAGTCGGCGACGATGCGGCCGCCGGCGGTCCCGGTCAGCTGGCTGTCGAGGGAGCCGGCCGCACGCCGCAGCATTTCGGCGTTGATGGTCTGCAGCAGGTAGAGCAGGCCCAGCACGGCCAGCTCCTTGGTCTGTGCGCGGCGCCCTGCAGGGGCGATCACCATGGTGGGTTCCGGGCAGCAAGCCGAAACCCATGTTGGCAACCGCCGATCCGGACTGCCAAGGCTTGCCACCGTCATCAGCATGGGGGGCATGAACGCCGCCGACCAGGCCCGATCACTGGAACTGGCCCAGTTCATCGCCTCGGCAGCCGCCCTGTTTCGGGGCCACTTCCCTGATGCCCGGGCCAATCTCACCCCCTGGCGCGACGATCCCCAGACCCGCGCCTTCGCCGAGCTCGAGAGCCTGGATCTCTCTTTTCATCTGCCGGGCTGGAGCCCCCGCAGTCAGTGCCGCTCGTTCCTGGTGCAGTTGCGGCTGGAGCAGGCCCCGGTCTCGGCCGGGGGGCTGCCGCGCCTGCTGGGCGTCACGATCCGGGGGCTCACCTACGACGCGGAGCGCTGGCGGCTCGCCACCGTGGGCGACTGGCAGCCGGCGGGGAGCCACCTGCCCCAACCGGCGGTGGTGGCGGCGTTGCAGGGCTTCTGCCGGGACTTGTTCGATCTCTTCGATGGGGCGGCCGGCGAGGGCTGTGCTGCGTAACCCTTCGCAACCTTGGCGGCAGGCTCGGGAATAGCGCGCCTACCTTGATCCCTCTGCTCGAGCAGCACCTCAGGACATGTCTGTCGCCCTTGCTTCCCAACTGCGGGAAGGGACCAAGAAGTCCCACACCATGGCGGAGAACACCGGCTTCGTGAGCTGCTTCCTCAAGGGTGTGGTGGATAAGGCCAGCTACCGCAAGCTGGTGGCCGACCTGTACTTCGTGTACGGGGCCATGGAGGACGAGATCGCCAAGCTC
This sequence comes from uncultured Synechococcus sp., assembly GCA_937975655.1. GTDB lineage: Bacteria > Cyanobacteriota > Cyanobacteriia > PCC-6307 > Cyanobiaceae > Vulcanococcus. The sequence continues at coordinate 2,905 of CALJTZ010000358.1, forward strand.
GCCCACCATCCGGTGCTGGCGCCGATTGCCTTCCCGCAGCTGAACCGCCGCGAAGCCCTCGAGCAGGATCTCGCCTTCTACTTCGGCGCCGACTGGAGGAGTCAGATCCAGCCCTCCCCCTCGGCAGCTGCCTACGTGGAGCGCATCCACCAGGTGGCTCAGGACTCCCCCGAGCTGCTGGTGGGCCACCACTACACCCGCTATCTGGGCGACCTCTCCGGCGGTCTGATCCTCAAGAACATTGCCCAGAAGGCGATGAACCTGAGCGATGACGACGGCCTCAACTTCTACACGTTCCAGGCCATCGACGATGAGAAGGCCTTCAAGGGCACCTATCGCGCCGCCATGGACACCCTGCCCATCGATCAGGCCATGGCCGATCGCATCGTGGAAGAGGCCAATGAGGCCTTCCACCTGAACATGAACATGTTCAAGGAGCTGGAGGGCAATCTGGTGGCCGCCATCGGCAAGGTGCTGTTTGGCTTCCTCACCCGCCGGCAGCGGGCCGGCAGCACCGAAGCCGTTGCCGCCTGAGTGCGCCCTGTTCGCTTTCTGGTTCCCGGCACCACCGGCAAGTTCCGCTGTGGCGGCCTGCTGGTAGAGCTGCAGACCGCTCGCTTGGTGGGGCAGATCGCCCCGGTGCAGGTGGTGACCTACCGGCAACGGGAACCGGATCATCCCTTCCTCGACGACCTTTTGCGCACGGAGCCCCCGAACGCGCCTGCCCTCTGGATTGTGAGCTGGGGCTTTGATGTGCCCAAGCTGTTGCGCCGCCTCAAGGGGCGGCCGGTGGCCTATCACGCCCACAGCAGCGGCTACGGCTTTGATCTGCCCCCCGGGACGCCGGTGCTGGCGGTGAGCCGCAACACCCTGGGCTACTGGGGGGACCGCAGCCCCCGCAGCCCGCTGTTTCTGGTGCCGAATGCCCTGGAGCCCCAGTGGATCGAGCGGGGTGCCCGCGATCGCCAGGCTCCCCGCGGCGAACCCCGCCCCATCGATGTGCTGGTGCAGCAGCGCAAGAGCAGTGCCTATGTGCTCCAGCAGCTGGTGCCGGCCCTGCGGGCCCGGGGCCTGCGGGTGGAGGTGCAGAGCGGCTGGGTGGACGATCTGGTGGATCTGTTCAATAGCGCCACGGTGGTGCTCTACGACTCGGCCGACTACTGGCGTGGCCGGGGGGTGAGTGAGGGCTTCGGGCTGCCGCCGATCGAGGCCCTGGCCTGCGGTTGCGTGGTGTTCAGCAGCTTCAACCATGCCCTGGCGGACCTGCTCGATCCCGGGCTGTTGGGGCACCAGATCGGCTGCGGCAGCTTGGAGGCCGATGGGAGCCGCGTGGCGGCGGCCGTGGCGGATCCGCTGGCGTGGCAAGCGAAGCCCCCGCAGCTGGCCGCGTTGCTGGAGGGCTGTGCTGAGCCGGTGTTGGTGCAGCGTTGGCGCGCGGCCCTCACGGCCATTGATGCCCATTGGCAGGCCCTGGCTGAGGGTAGATCGGAAGAGCGTCGTGTAGGGAAAGAGTGTCTTCGCCTGTGTAGATC
>CALJTZ010000359.1 GCA_937975655.1 uncultured Synechococcus sp.
CGCTGCTGGGCTGCGTTTTGGCTGCTGGGGCTGGTGGTGCCCAGGGCTTGGCCGATGGGTTGCCAATCCAGCCGCCTCGGCCAGCGCTGTTGCCGGCGGAAACCCCGGTGGCCGATCTTGGCGGCGATGAGCCCCATCAGGTTTCCGAGGCTACTGGGGGATCGGCCGCTGGGCTTCTGGCCTGGCTGCCCCTGCGCCCCGGAGTTTCGCTGCAGTTGGTTTATCCGCTGGCGGAGCGGGCCAGCGAGGTGGACCCCTACGGCTGGCGCTATTCGGAGGCTCGCCAGGCCTGGCGGATGCACGCTGGCCAGGATTTGATCGCACCGGAAGGCACGCCTGTGTTGGCGATGCTGCCGGGACGGGTGGTGCTGGTGGACCAACGCGATGGCTATGGCCTCACCGTTGTGATCGATCACGGCCGCGGTTGGCACACCCTTTATGCCCACCTGCTCGAGGCCTCCGTGCAACCCGGCGATCTGCTGCAGGCCGGTGATGGCTTGGGGCGGGTCGGCCAGAGCGGTCGCGCCACCACGGCCCATCTCCATGTGGAGGTGCGCCGCCGCAGTGAGGCCGGCCTGATGGCCCTGGATCCCACTCCACTCCTGCAGGATGCGCTGCACCGGCTCGCGGATGGGCCTCTGGCAGAGGGCCGCCAACCTTGATGCTGATCCAGAAGCCCGGCGTGAAGCTGCGCCATGCCAGCGCCTGGCTCCAGGATCGGGGTGTTTCCAGCCGATCGCTGCAGGCCGAACTCACCACGGGGCTTCCCTGGGAGCAACCCCTGGTGCGGGTGTACGGGCGCCAGCACCCCACGCCACGGCTCACCTGCTGGGTGGCGGATCCTGGCTACCGCTACCGCTACAGCGGCCTCGAGCAGGCCATCACGCCCTGGATTCCTCCCCTCGAGGCCATACGGCAGCTGTTGCAGGCCGAGCTGGGGGCGCGATTCAACAGCCTGCTGCTCAACCGCTACCGCGATGGAGCCGATCGCATGGGCTGGCATGCCGACGACGAGCCTGAGCTCGACGCTGCCGCCCCGATCGCGTCCTTGAGCCTGGGCGCGACCCGCAGCCTGCGCTTTCGGCCCAAGCCCCGCTCCCCCTGGCCTGAGCTGCCGCCACCTCCGTTTGCGGTGGAGCTGGCCGACGGCGACCTGCTGGTGATGGACCCTCCCACCCAGCAGCACTGGCAGCACGGGTTGCCCGCCCGGGCCCGTGTGGGCACCGAGCGTCTCAACCTCACCTTCCGCTGCCTGCGTCAGCCCAGTACGGCGATGCAGTCGATCTCCACCCGAGCCGCCTTGGGCAGCGCCGCCACTTCAACGCAGGCACGGGCCGGCGACACGCCTTCGCTAAACATCTCTGCATAGATGGCATTCACCTTGGCGAAGTCGTCGAGGTTGGCCAGGAACACTGTGGTGCGCACCACCTGCTGGGGGGTGCAGCCGGCTTCGCTGAGTACGGCCCGGAGGTTGGCCAGCACCTGCCGTGTTTCCGCCTCCACATCGCCGTTGCCCACCATGGCGCCGGTGGCCGGGTCGAGGGCGATCTGGCCAGAGCAATAGAGCACTCCGCCCGCCTTCACGGCCTGGTTGTAAGGCCCCACGGGCGCGGGTGCGGCGGCGGTGGTGACGGCCTCGATCATGGCGGGGGAAGATGGGGCGCTGAGCTTATGGCTCCTTCGGCCCTGATGCGCCCTGATCTGCCACCGCAAGACCTGCCGCCCCGGCTACAGGTGGAGCTCTCCGGGCTCTGGCATCGCTACCGCGGTGCCGCCAGCCATGGCGAGTGGACCCTGCGCTCCATCGACTTCCAGTTGCGCCAAGGCGAACTGGTGGGCTTGCTGGGGCCGTCCGGCTGCGGCAAGACCACCCTGCTGCGCCTGATCGCCGGCTTTGAGCGGCCTGAGCGGGGCGTGGTCCGGATCGGCGGCCAGGAGGTGGCCGGGTCGCACCGCTGGTTGCCGCCCGAGCGCCGTGGCGTGGGCATGGTGTTTCAGGACTACGCCCTCTTCCCCCACCTCGATGCCTGGCGCAACGCCTGCTTTGGCCTCAAGCGCGGCCAGGACACCAGCCGTGCCGCCTGGTTGCTCGAGTTACTGGGCCTCAAGGGGCTGGAGAAGCGCTATCCCCACGAGCTCTCCGGCGGCCAGCGCCAGCGCCTCGCCCTGGCCAGGGCCCTGGCGCCGGGCTGCTCGCTGGTGCTGCTGGATGAGCCCTTCTCCAACCTCGATGTGGAGGTGCGGCTGCGGCTGCGGGCCGAGCTACCGGGGGTGCTGGCCCGCTGTGGTGCCAGCGGGTTGATCGTGACCCACGACCCCGAGGAGGCCCTTGCCATTTGCGATCGGGTGGCCGTGCTCGAGGCGGGCCACCTGCATCAGTGCGCCAGCCCCCAGGAGATGGTGGCGCGCCCGGCCACCGGGTTTGTGGGCCGTTTCGTGTTGCAGGGCAACCTGCTGCCGGCTCAGTGGCAGGGCTCGCGGCTGGCCACTCCCCTGGGTTGGCTGGAGCCGCTCAGCAGCGGCCCGCTTCCCCCTGTGGATCCCAGCCAGCCCCTCGAGGTGCTGGTGAGCCCTCTGGGCTTGGAGCTGCAAGCGGATGAGGGCGGAGCAGCCTGGGTGTTGGGGCGTGAATTCCTCGGCCGTGAGTGGCTCTATCAGGTGCAATGCGGGGACTTGAAGCTGCGTTTGCGCCTGCCCTTGGAGGCGGATTTCCAGCGGGGGCAGCGCTGCCGGCTGCGGCTCAGGGCCGGTGAGCCGGCCCGTCTGTTCCCCGGTGGGCTGGAGCTGGTGGCCGCCGCCGAGGTGCCCCAGGTTCTTTAACGTTCAGCCCCGCCAGAGATCTTTGCTGCCGCGGCGCTGGCGCAGTTGATCGCCGTTGGCGGCCTGCAGGAACAGGTTGGTGGTCTTCTCCAGGCCGATGCTGCTGGGGATGCTGGGGATGCCTGCCGCCCGCAGCTGCTGCACCTGGGCCAGCCGGTCGCCCACGGCCTTCAGGCCTGGCTCCTCAGCGGCGGCCCAGCGCAGGTTGGCCTCGGTGTATTCGTGGGCACACCACACCCGGGTGGCCTCCGGCAGGGCCGCCAGCTGCTGCAGGGAGTTGTGCATCTGCGCCGGGGTGCCTTCAAACAGGCGGCCGCAGCCCCCGGCAAACAGGGTGTCGCCGCAGAACAGCTCATCCAGCCCGGCTGCTGCCGGCAGGTAGTAGGCGATGTGGTGGGCCGTGTGGCCTGGCACCGCCAGCACCTGCACCTCCCTGCCCAACAGGCTGAAGCGGTCGCCGCCGGCGACGCCCTGGGTCTGGAAGGGGATGCGGGCCCGGTCGGCGGCGCTGGCGATCACGGCCGCTGCGGGCCAGCGCCGCAGCAAATCGGGTGTGCCGCCGATGTGGTCGTGATGGTGGTGGGTGTGCAGGATCGCCGCCAGGTGCAGGTCCCGGGCCTCCAGCCAGGCGATCACCGGGGCAGCCACGGCCGGATCCACCACGGCGGCCGCTCCACCGGGATCGCCATGCAACACAAACACGTAGTTGTCGCTCAGCACCGGGATCAGCGACACCTGCTGCGCCGCGCTGGTGTGGGGGGGCATCGTTAAAGTCCCAGCTCAGGCTGAGCCCCATGATCACCGTTGCGCTGGCGAAGGGCGCCCTTCTCAAGGATTCTGTGCGCCGGTTCGCGGCCGCCGGCCTCGATTTCGCGGCGGTGCTTGAGCCCGGCAACCGCCAGCTGATGGTGCCAAGTGCCTGCGGCACGGCCCGGGCCCTGCTGGTGCGCAACGCCGATGTGCCGGTGTACGTGGCCTACGGCCAGGCCCAGCTCGGCGTGGTGGGCTTTGACGTGTTGAAGGAGCATCAGCTGCCGGTGGCCCAGCTGGTGGATCTGGGTTTCGGAGGGTGCCGCATGAGCGTGGCGGTGAAGGCCAGCAGCGGCTATCGCCGTGCCGCTGATCTGCCGGCCCACTGCCGGGTGGCCAGCAAGTTCACCCGCTGCGCCGAGGAGTATTTCGAGGCCCTGGATCTGCCGGTGGAACTGATCCACCTGGCGGGGTCCGTGGAACTGGGGCCGATCACGGGCATGAGTGAGGCGATCGTGGACCTGGTGGCCACTGGCCGCACCCTCCAGGAGAACGGCCTGATCGCCATTGAGGACCTGTTCCACTCCACGGCGCGCCTGGTGGGACACCCCCTGTCGCTGCGCCTCGATGCCGGCCCCCTGCAGACGATCGTGGACCGCATTGCGGCGGTGTCCACCGCCGCAGTCGCCTGATGGCCAATCGCGATCGGCAACGGCTGCTGCGTCTGATCCCTTACCTGGGCCGCGACCGCCGGCGTCTGCTCCTCACCCTGGTGCTGCTGATCCCGGTGGCGGGTGCCGCAGCGGTGCAGCCCTTGCTGGTGGGCCAGGCCATCTCGGCCCTGCGCCACGAGCCGGTGATGCCCTGGCTCACGGGCCAGCCGGTTCCTCAGCAGTTGCAGACGCTGGTGACCCTGCTGCTGGTGGCCGTGTTGGTGCGGCTCGGCTTGCAGGGCGTGCAGAGCTTCAACGTGCAGGCCGTAGGCCAGCGGCTCACCGCACGCATCCGCAACGACCTGTTCGCCCACGCGCTGGATCTGTCCCTGCGCTTCCACGACCGCACGCCGGTGGGCAAGTTGCTCACCCGCCTCACCAGCGATGTGGATGCCCTGGCGGAGGTGTTCGGCAGCGGTGCTGTGGGGATCCTGGCCGACCTGGTGACCCTGCTGGTGATCGCGATCACGATGATCTCGATCGAGCCACGCCTGGGCGTGATGCTGCTGGCCACCCAGGTGCCGGTGACCCTGGCGATCCTGTGGCTGCAGAAGCGCTACCGCAAGGCCAACTACCGCGTTCGCGAGGAGCTCAGCCAGCTCAATGCCGACCTGCAGGAAAACCTCCAGGGATTGGAGGTGGTGCAGATGTTCCGCCGTGAGGCGTTCAACAGCGCCCGCTTCGCCCGCACCACCGAGGCCTACCGCAAGGCGGTGGACGGCACGATCCTCTACGACTCAGCCATCTCCGCCCTGATCGAATGGGTGGCCCTCACCGCCATCGCCGTGGTGCTGGCCCTGGGGGGCTGGATGGTGACGGCCGGGGTGATGGGGCTGGGCACCCTCACCACCTTCATTCTCTATTCCCAGCGCTTGTTTGATCCCCTGCGCCAGCTGGCGGAGCGCTTCACCCAGATCCAGGGTGGCCTCACGGCGGTGGAGCGGATTGGCGAGCTGCTCGAGGAGCCCATCGAAATCATGGAGCTGCCCCTGGAGCAGCGCTCGGCCGGGGCCGTGGCCAGCGGGGGGGAGCGCAGCAGCGCCGGCGAGGTGATCTTCGAGAACGTTGGCTTCGCCTACCGGGACGACGACCCGATCCTCACGGATCTCTCCTTCCGGATTGCCCCCGGTGAGCATGTGGCCCTGGTGGGTCCCACCGGCTCAGGCAAGACCACGGTGATCCGGTTGCTTTGCCGCCTCTATGAGCCCCAGCGGG
>CALJTZ010000360.1 GCA_937975655.1 uncultured Synechococcus sp.
GCCCTGCAGGGGTTCGCCTGCCTCCTGCGCCTGCAGCCCAGCTGGGAAGGCCAGTTACTCATGGTGGGCCGCCCGGATCGGGCCACGCCCCACCTGCGGCAGCTGGAGCTCGAGCTCGGCCTGCGGGGCCGGGTGCAGTGGATCGATGCCCTGTCTGAGCCGGCACTTGAGCAGCAGTTGCGCCGCAGTTTCTGTTTGCTCTCCTGCAGCCTGATGGAGGGGTTCGATTACCCCCTGTTCGAGGCCCAGGCCCGTGGCATCCCCACCCTGGCCAGCCGCATCCCGGTGCATAGCGAACTGCATCGGGAGCACGCCCTGCTGTTTGAGCTCGGAGATGGTGGAGCTAGCCTCGGTGGAGTCCTTCAGCAGCTCGCGCGCGACCCTGGCCTTTGGCAGCAGCTCTCCCAGGCGGGGCCGGTCCACGCCCAGCAGTACAGCCTGTCCCGCCAGGTGAACCAGATTGCGGAGTTGCTGGCCAGCGTCCAGCCCTGATTCTGCGCAATGTCTCCCTGGAGATCCCCGTATTCACCAGCGAGACCCGTAGCCTCAAGGCCAGCCTGATCCGTTCCGTCACCGGCGGCATGTTGCGGCAGGAGCGCTCCGGTGCCGTGATCACGGCTCTGCAGGACGCCACCTGCACGATTCACGAGGGAGAGCGGGTGGCCTTGATTGGCCATAACGGTGCCGGTAAATCCACCTTTCTCAAGCTGGTGTCCGGTGTGTACCAGCACAGCACCGGTTATCTGGAGGCTCGGATCCGGGTGTTCCCGATGATCCACAAGAGCTTCATCACCAGTGCGGAGTTGAGTGGCCTGCAGGCGATCAAGGCCCACTACCTCCTGGTGAATGGCAATCTGCGGGGCTTCGAGCAGTTCTGCAGCGATGTGGTGACGTTCTCGGGTCTGGGTGATTTCGTGCGCCTTCCCCTCAAGACCTACAGCCAGGGCATGTCGGCACGGTTGTTGTTTGCGGTGCTTACGGCTGGGCGGCATGAATGCCTGGCCATGGATGAGGGCTTTGGCGCTGGCGACAGCAGCTTCTACGATCGCGCCCAGCAGCGGCTCGAGCAGTTCATCAGCGCTACCGGCACCCTGCTGCTGGCCTCCCACTCCAATGATCTGCTGCGCCGCTTCTGC
>CALJTZ010000361.1 GCA_937975655.1 uncultured Synechococcus sp.
ACCGCACCCAGGCCGGCAAGGGTTGAAACCAGGCCCTCAACCGATCAGATGCCGCGCTCCATCAGCTTGCCCATCAGATCGCAGCTGCGCTGCTGGAACCCGGCCAGTTGGTTGGGCTCGAGTCCCCCCACGGCCAGGCGTGCCATTTCGTAGACGTGACGGCTGAGGTCGTCGGCCAGTTGCTGGCTGGGGGAGCTGCCGGCACTGCCGCCCGGCGTGGTGATCACGGAGCCCGCCGAGAGCTTGATCAGACCCTCCACCAACTTGTGTTTGCGGTTCACGAGCAGCACATGGTGGTCGGGCAGGCCCGGCAGCCGCTGCTCCATCAAGGCGCCCATGTCGTTGATGCGGCGCATCTGCTCCGGCAGCAGGATCAGGGCTGCGGGGGCGCCCTCGCCCTTGAGGGCCTGCACCTGGATGGTCACCTTGTCATTGGCCAGGGCAGCCTTGAACAGGTCGCGGAGCTTCTCGCTCAGGTCCTTGCCATCGGCATCGCTGATCTCGCTCTCCTTCTCCTGCAGGGAGTCGTCGAGCTCGGCATCCACCCGCTGGAATTTCAGCTCCTCGTGGCGGTACTCCAACCAGGGGATGAACTGCGTGTCGATGAAGGTGTCGGCCAGCAGCACTTCCGCCTCCTGGCTCTTCCACAGGGCCAGGGGCCCGGCCTGACCGGCCTCATCGGTGCAGTAGAGGATGCGCTTGTCGTGGTCGCTGCCCAGCCTGGAGCGGTAGCCCGCAAGGGTGGTGTAGGCCTTGCCGTTCTCGCCGGGGATCGGATCGGGGCTGTCGCCTTCTCCAGCAGTTGCTGTGGTTCCGAACAGCACCAGATCGGCCACCTGTTCGGCGAACTTGTCGTCCTCCATGGCGCCGATCTTGATGAACGGAGCCAACGACTCCCAGATCTCGGCGTAGCGCTTGGGATCATCGCGGTGCAGCTCCTTGAGCCGGTCGCCCACCTTCTTGGCCACGAAGCCGCCGATGGAGCGCACGCGCCGGTCGGTCTGCAGGGCTGACCGACTCACATTCAGTGGGATATCCGGTGAATCGATCACGCCGCGCAGGGGCAGCAGATAGCGCGGCACCACCTCCTTGATGGAATCGCTCACGAACACCTGGTTGCAGTAGAGCTTGATCTCGCCCTTCTCCCAGTCGGCCCGGCCTGTGGATTTGGGGAAGTAGAGGATGCCCTGCAGGTTGTAGGGATAGTCGGTGTTGAGGTGAACCCACAGCAGCGGATCGCCCTGGAAGGGGTACAGGTAGCGGTAGAGCTCGATGTAGTCGTTGTCGGTCAGATCCCGGGGGCTCTTGCGCCAGGGTGCCTCCCGCTTGTTCACGGTTTCACCCTCCAGCTGCACCTCCACGGGCATGAAGTCGCAGTAGGTGGTGATCAGCGTGCGGATACGCGATGGCTCGATGTACTCGAGCTCCTCCTCCATCAGGTGCAGGATCACATCGGTGCCGGGCTCACTGCGCTCGCTGCCCTCCAGGCTGAAGTTGGGGGAGCCATCACAGCTCCAGCGCACCGCCTCAGCGCCCTCGCGGGCGGAGAGGGTCACCAGCTCCACCTGCTTCGCCACCATGAAGCTGGAATAGAAGCCCAGGCCGAAGTGGCCGATGATGGCGTCGCTCTCCTGCTTGTACTTCTCAAGGAAATCCTCGGCGCTCGAGAACGCCACCTGGTTGATGTAGCGCTTCACCTCATCGGCAGTCATGCCGATGCCGTTGTCGGAGATCGTGAGGGTGTTGGCCTCGCGGTCGATCCGAATCGCAATCCTGCCTTCGGGGCCTTCGCTGCAATCGCCACCCATGGCAGCCATGCGTCGCTTGCTGATGGCATCCACGCCGTTGCTCACCAGTTCCCGCAGGAACACCTCATGGCCGCTGTAGACGGCCTTTTTGATGATCGGGAAGATGTTTTCGGTGTGGATCTGAATCTGACCCTGTTCTTCCAGCACCGGCATGGCCGCTCAAGTCACTGGGCCGAACCCTAGGGATCAGCTGGCGTTCCGCTCAATGGCCGTCGTGGAGGGGTCTCCGAACCGCGCCCTCGGGGAGCTTCAGCCGACCCGCTGCAGCTCTGGCTTTTCCTCAGGAATGATCGCTCCAGCTACCGGGCACACCTGCAGGCAGATGCCGCAGTCGATGCAGGTGTCGAAATCGATCCAGTAGAAGGCCGTGCCCTTGGCGTTGGCACCACTGCCCGGGTTGATGCAGGCCACCGGACAGGCGTCCACGCAATCCGCCACGCCTTCGCAGACGTCGGTGAGGATCGTGTGGGCCATGGAATGAGGTGCCGGGAGATCACGATCCTAGGAACTCCCTGGCCGCCGCCTACTGCTGCACCCAGACGGTGGGGCTGCAACCGCGTTCCGCCGCCCGAGCCTGGGCTTCCGCCTCGCTGCTGCAGGGATGATTCAGCAGCACGGCGCGGTGACCGCTGCGGTGCATGGCTTCCAGTTGATCCAGGGCCGCCGGCAGCAGGGTGGCGTTGGCGTAGGCCACCAGGGCCGGGCTGGGTCGCTGGGTGGCGCTGGCCTCGGTACCCAGCAGATCGCGGATGGCCTCCACGTCAAAGCTGAACCCCATGCCGGCGGCGGGGCCTCCGAACCGCCCCACCAGGGCGTCGTAGCGGCCGCCACTGGCGATCTCCACGGGCGCATCAGCTCCCTGGCACACCAATTTGAGCACCAGTCCGTCGTAGAGGTCGAAGTGGGGCTGGAAGCTGGGATCCAATTGCACGGTGACCCCCTGGCTCTCCGCCACCGGGGCGATCGTCCTGAGGGTGTCCGCGAGCCCATCCAGCAGGGTGCAGGGCCCGAGCAGCTGCTCCAGCTGGTAGAGCACCGCGCTGGCCTCACCCCGCAGCCGCATCAGCGCCTGCAACGCCTGCAGCTGGTGGGCCGGCAGATCCAGGGCCCCAAGAGCGAGGGGATCAAAGCTGGTGAGGGCTTGGCGGGCAGCGGTGCGCTGCTGGGCAGGTACCTGATCCAGCAGGGCGGAGAGCACACCGTGGTGGCCCAGCAGCAGGCGGGGCTGATGGCCGGCAGTCAGCCCCAGCTGGCGCAGGCAGGCCAGCAGCAACCGCAGCAGTTCGGCGTCATCGGCAGCGGAGGCTTCCCCCAGGCCACCCAGCAGCTCCACACCGCTCTGAAGCTGTTCGGCGATGCGGTGACCACCTGAATCCGACACACCGCTGCGAAACACCGGTCCGCAGCTCCACAGCCGCAGCGGCCGGGGGCGCTCCGCCATGCGCGTACAGGCGGCCCGGGCAATTGAGGCCGTCATCTCAGGCCGCAGGCCCAGGGGCTCATCGGCGGCCAGGCGCACCAATTCACGGCCGTTGATCCCGCCGCCGGCGGCCAGGGTCTCCAGCCGTTCAATTGCCGGTGGCGCCACCTCCTCATAGCCCCACAGCCGATACACCTCGGCCAGCTGGTCGCTGAGGCGGCGGTTGCCGTCCACCTCGCGGGGGTTGAGGTCCCTGGCGCCGGCAGCGGGTTGCAGGGCCATGGGAGTGCGGAAGCGGGGAAGGATCGGCTGATCCTATGGAGTGGCCTGGGTGGCACCATCCAGCTCCGGTGCGCCGAAGCTGGCCCCGCTCAGGGGCCTGCAGGCCGCCAGCCCGTTAATCAAGGCCTGCCGCAGGCCGGGCGTGCAGGCGATCAGTCGTCCCTCGGCCAGGGAGGCGGGGGAGCCGTCGTAGGCGCACACCACGCCACCGGCCTGCTCCACCAGCACCACACCGGCAGCCAGGTCCCAGGGGGAGAGCCCCCGCTCCCAGTAGCCATCGAGCTTGCCCGCGGCCACAAAGGCGAGATCCACCGCAGCCGCACCGCCGCGCCGCACACCGCGATTGCGGTGGGTGAAGTAGGCGAATTCGGCGTAGTTGTTGTCGAGCCGGGTGTGGCGGTCGTAGGCGAATCCCGTCACCAGCAATGACTGGCTGAGGTCGTCGCAGCGGCTCACCTCAATGGCCCTGTCGTTGCACCAGGCCCCCAGGCCCGGTGCCGCCCAGTAGAGCTGGTCCAGGGCGGGCACCGCCAGGGCGCCCAGCAGGGGTTGTCCCCGCCAGGTGAGGCCGATGGAGGTGCCGAACAAGGGATAGCCGTGGGCGTAGTTCGTGGTGCCATCGAGGGGGTCGACGCACCACTCCAGCTCCGAGCCCAGGCCTGGGCGGCGGCCGCTTTCCTCAGCCAGAACCCCCAGCTGCGGGGTTTCCTGCTCCAGTACGGCCAGCACCGCCTGCTCGGCGGCCACATCCGCCTCGGTGACCAGATCACCGGCCCGGCCCTTCTCGCGAATCCGTTCAAGCTGGCCGAAGTGATGGCGCAGCACCCCAGCCCCAGCCGTGGCCGCCTGGCGCGCCACGGCCGCCAGGGCGGTGAGCGCCTGCTCATCCAGAGCGGCCTCCAGGGCGGCTTGATCGGAGAGGCGGGATGGAGAGGCGCTGCTCCGGGTCATTCGTCGTCCAGCGGTAGGCCAGCACGCACCTTGCCACGTCCGAAAAACCGCCCGAACTGCAGGTCGTACACCTCGTCCTCATCCTGGGTTTCCACCTCCAGGGGGCCCGTGGCCCTGGCCACGCAGAGCAGTCCGTAGCCCTGCTTGCGGATCTCGCGGGATAGGCCGAGGGCTTCGCGCTGGTCGATCTCCCCATCGAGAACCCGCACGGCGCAGGCGGTGCAGCAGCCATTGCGGCAGCTGAAGGGCAAGGGCTCCCCCTGCTGCTCAAAGCTGCGCAGGATGTACTCGCCCTCCGGCACCTCCAGGCGGATCGTGCGCTGCTCCTGGCGCCAGTGCACCGTGATCGGATGGCTGCGGCTCTGCAGGCTGGGCATGGCAGGAATCCAGAGCAGGAGGGGGTGACTGCTACATTCTCACCGTTGCCCCGCGCAGCCACGTCGTCCGTTGATCTCTTCGAGATCTGCACGATGACGTTGCGAAAAGCCCCTCACGGAGAGGTGGCCGAGTGGTCGAAGGCGCAGCACTGGAAATGCTGTATAGGGGCAACTCTATCGAGGGTTCGAATCCCTCCCTCTCCGTTAGAAAAGCCGCCTCTGGGCGGCTTTTTTCATGGCAATCCCGATCGTTGAACCGAAGGGCTGGCCGTCAGCCGAATCGGCCTGAGACGTAGTCCTGGGTGGCCTGCTGGCTGGGGGAATTGAAGATCTGTTCCGTGTCCGCGAATTCCACCAGGCAACCCACCTTGCGATCGCCCTCCGCGCGGTTGCTCACGTTGAAGAACCCCGTGACATCACTCACCCGCACGGCTTGCTGCATGTTGTGGGTCACGATCACGATGGTGTAACTCTTCTTGAGTTCGTGCATCATCTCCTCGATTTTCAGCGTGGAGATCGGATCGAGGGCTGAGCAGGGTTCATCCATCAGAATCACCTCGGGCTCAATGGCGATGGCCCGGGCAATGCAGAGGCGCTGCTGCTGGCCACCGGAGAGGGCATAGCCACTCTCATTGAGCTTGTCCTTGGCTTCGTCCCAGAGGGCTGCCTTGCGCAGGGAGCGCTCCACCAACTCGTCCATATTGCCGCGGAAGCCATTGATCCGGGCGCCGAAGGCGATGTTCTCGTAGATGGTCTTGGGGAAGGGATTGGGTTTCTGGAACACCATGCCGATCCGGCGCCGCACCTCCACGGGGTCCACGTTCTTGGCGTAGAGATCGTGGCCGTCGAACAGCACCCGTCCCTTGAGGGAGCATCCCTCAATCAGGTCGTTCATGCGGTTCAGGGCCCGCAGCACCGTGCTTTTGCCGCAACCTGAGGGTCCGATGAAGGCGGTCACCTTGCCGCGGGGAATGTCCATGTACACGCCACGCACCGCCTCCTGGCTGCCATAGCTGATGCTCACGTTCTGCACCGCTATGCAGGTGTCGGTGGCCATCGTGGAGGGACTCGAAACGGTCATCGGGCTGAAGGAGGTGAGGGGTGCTGCGGTTCAGTCCGGAGACTCAGGTTCTGGAGAGCTTGCCCAGCCAGCGGGCCAGCAGGTTGGCGGCAAGGATCATCACCACCAACACGAACGAGGCCGCCCAGGCCAGGGAGATCTGGGCTTCATAGGGCATGATCGCGAAGTTGTAGATCAGCACCGACATCGAGGCGATCGGGTTGAGCAGCCCATCGGGCCAGAAGGGTGAAAACAGGGCGGTGAAGATCAGGGGTGCCGTTTCCCCGGCCGCCCGGGCAATGGCCAGCACAACCCCGGTGGCGATCGGTGCCAGGGCCGCCGGCAGGGTGATGCGGGTGATCGTCACGAACTTGGAGGCACCAACGCCTAGGGCTCCCCAGCGCAGTTCATTGGCGACCAGCTTCAAGGCCTCATCGGTGGTTTTGATCACCGTGGGCACCATCAGCACCGCCAGGGCAATCCCACCGGCCACGGCGCTGTAGCTCTGGCCCGCAAAGGCCCGGGTGGCCACGATCAGGCCATAGACGAACACGCCGCAGATGATCGAGGGCACGCCGGCCAGCACATTGGTGCCGAAGCGCACAAAGCGTGCAAAGGCCCCCCCCCGGGAGTATTCGGCCAGGTACACCCCCGATCCCACCCCCACAGGGATGGCGATCAGGGAGGCGATCAGGGTCACGATCAGGGTGCCCAACAGGGCATTACCGATCCCACCGCCCTCCAGGCCCGGAGCCGGGGGCAGTTCGCTCAGGAGCCGCAGGCTGATCAGTGAGCCGCCCTTGATCAACACGTACACGAGCACGAGCACCAGGGGCAGCACCGCCAGTGCGGTGAACACGGCGGCCAGGCCGGTGAACAGCTGGTTGTAGCGGTTACGGGCCAGGCCAGGCCGGTAGGTGAGGGCGCCTCGAGGAAAGGAGGTCATGGCGCTCAGTTGTATTTGAGGCTCAGGCGCCGCACGATCTGCTGCGCCAGCACATTCACCACCAGGGTGAGCAGCATCAGCACCAGGGCCGCGTACATCAGAGCGGACACCTGAACCCCATCGGCCTCGCCGAACTGATTGGCAAGCATGGAGGAGATCGTGTTCCCCGGGGCCAGCAGGCTCAGGGAGAAGTTGTTGGAATTGCCGATGATCATGGTGACGGCCATGGTTTCGCCCATGGCGCGGCCCAGGGCCAGCATCACGCCACCGGTGATGCCGGAAATGGCAGCGGGAAGAATCACATTCAGGATCGCGCCCCATCGGGTGGCACCGATCCCGTAGGCGGCCTGGCGCAGGCTGGGCGGCACCTGGTTGAGGGAATCACGGGAAATGGCCGTGATGATCGGCAGAATCATCACCACCAGGATCATTACCGCCGGGGCAATTCCCGGGCCCTGGGGTTCAGTGGAGAAGAAGGGCAGCCAGCCCAGCAGGCTATGGAGCCCCGTGAGGCCTGGCCTCAGAAAGGGTTCCATCACGAAGATCGCCCACAGTCCGAGCACCACCGAGGGAATGGCCGCCAGCAGCTCCACCATCACCCCCAGCACTTGGCGGATCTGGAGCGGGATGATGTTTTCGGTGATGAACACGGCCGTGCCTACCCCTAGGGGGACGGCGATCAGCAGCGCCAGCAAAGAGGTGATCAGGGTGCCGTAGATGGCGGTAAAGGCGCCGTAGTGGCCGCCCACCGGATCCCAGTCGGAGGTGGTGAGAAAGCCCAGGCCGAACTGGCCCATGGCCTCGCGGGAGCCCCCCAGCACCGTGATCAGGATGCCGACAAGCACTAGGCCCACCAGCGAAGCCAGGACCACGGTGAGCCGTTGAAAACTCAGATCGAGAAGTTTTTCCCCAGGTGGTCGTCGCCGATGAGCGAAGAGATCGGGGCGCTGACCCGTAGCCATGGGGTTTCTGGTTCGTCCGAAATCTAAGGGCCGGGACCCACCCCAAGACTAAGGAACGGTTAAAGCTGTGGATCCACTCCCCCTTGTCCCCGATGGACGCCAGCCCTGGTGCCGTTAGCTTGGGGCTTCCATGTTGTGGACTCCTCAGGCGGCGGCTGGCATGGGTCGAATAGTTGGGATCGACCTGGGCACCACCAATTCTGTGGTGGCAGTACTCGAGGGCGGTCGTCCCCAGGTGATCGCCAGTGCTGAAGGGGGACGCACCACCCCCTCAGTGGTGGGCTTCACCAAGGATCAGGAGTTGCTGGTGGGGCAACTGGGCCGGCGCCAGCTGGTGCTCAACCCCCGCAACACCTTCGCCAATCTCAAGCGCTTTGTGGGGCGCCAGTGGGAGGAACTGGAGGAGGGCAGCCTCTCGGTGCCCTATACCGTGCGCGCCAACGACCAGGGCAATGTGCGGGTGGTGTGTCCCGCCACTGAGCGCGAATACGCCCCCGAAGAACTGGTGGCGAGCATCCTGCGCAAGCTCGTGGACGACGCCTCCACCTACCTCGGTGAGCCCGTAGAGGCGGCGGTGATCACCGTGCCTGCCTACTTCAACGACGCCCAGCGCCAGGCCACCCGCGATGCCGGCCGACTGGCGGGTATCAGCGTGGAGCGCATCCTCAACGAGCCCACCGCGGCCGCCCTCGCCTACGGCTTTGATCGCAGCACCGTGAAGCGGGTGCTGGTGTTCGACCTGGGCGGCGGCACCTTTGACGTGTCCGTGTTGCGCATCGCCCAGGGGGTGTTCGATGTGAAGGCCACCAGCGGCGACACCCAGCTGGGTGGCAACGACTGGGATCGGCGCATCGTGGATTGGCTGGCCGATGCCTTCCAGCAGGAGCATGGCCTCGATCTGCGCCGCGATCGCCAGGCCCTGCAGCGACTCACCGAGGCGGCGGAGAAGGCCAAGATCGAATTGAGCGGCGTGCAGAGCACCCCGATCTCCCTGCCCTTCATCGCCACCGGCGGAGAGGGGCCGCTTCATATTGAAACTACCCTGGAGCGGGCCACCTTCGAGAGCCTCTGCCCCGATCTGCTCGATCGCCTGCTCCGCCCGGTGCAGCGGGCCCTGCGGGATTCCGGCCTGGCGGCCGAGGACATCGACGATGTGGTGTTGGTGGGTGGCTCCACCCGCATGCCCATGGTGCAGCAGATGGTGCGCACCCTGGTGCCCCTCGAGCCCTGCCAATCGGTGAACCCCGATGAGGTGGTAGCCATCGGCGCTGCCGTGCAGGCGGGCATCCTCACCGGCGAGCTGCGGGATCTGATGCTCAACGACGTCACTCCCCTGTCGTTGGGGTTGGAGACGATCGGCGGCGTGATGAAGGTGCTGATTCCACGCAACACGCCCATCCCCGTGCGCAAGAGCGATCTGTTCAGCACCTCGGAGGCGAACCAGAGTTCCGTGGAGATCCACGTGCTCCAGGGCGAACGCCAGATGGCCGAGGGCAACAAGAGCCTGGGCCGATTCCGGCTCTCCGGCATCCCTCCGGCTCCCCGCGGGGTACCCCAGGTGCAGGTGTCCTTCGATATTGACGCCAACGGGCTGCTGCAGGTGTCGGCCACCGACCGCACCACCGGCCGCCAGCAGAGTGTGAGCATCCAGGGTGGCTCCAACCTCGGTGAAGAGGAGATCGCCAAGCTGATCGAGGAGGCCGAACAGAAGGCCAGCGAGGATCGCCGCAAGCGGGCGGAGATCGACCGCCGCAACCGCGCCCAGACCCTGGTGGCCCAGGCGGAACGGCGTCTGCGCGACGCTGCGCTGGAACTCGGTCCTTATGGCGCTGAGCGCCAGCAACGCGCCGTGGAGATCGGCATGCGCGAGGTGCAGGATCTGCTCGCCGCCAACGACCTGGGTGAACTTGAGCTGGCCGTGAGCCAGCTGCAGGAGGCGCTCTACGGCCTCAATCGCCGCCTGGCCAGCGAGCGCAAGGTGGAGAGCAACCCGTTGCAGGGTCTCAAAAACACCCTCGGCTCCCTCAAGGACGAGCTGTTTTCCGACGACGATTGGGATGACTGGGATCGCGGCGGCCGCTCCCGCGACCCCTGGGCTGAGCCCGCCTGGTCGGCGGCCCGCAGCGAGCGCCAGGCCGGCAGCGGCGGTGGCGGTTGGGACCGGACCAGCTGGGATCAGAGCAGCTGGGATCGGCCCCCCATGGAGCAGAACCGCTGGGATCCGCCAGCCCGCTCGGAGCGAGAGCCCGAACCTGAGCCCAGGCCCCGTCGCTACGAGCCCCCCCAGCGTGACCAGTCGGCTGAATGGGACGAGCCCTCTCCCCGCTACGACGATCGCTACGGCGAGTCCCGTCGTACCCCGCGGCCCAGCAGCCGCCTCAACGACGATCCCTGGGCTGAGGACTGACCCTGGTGAGCCCTGCTGCCCCAGCGTCCCAGGTGATCAATCACTGGGCCGTTCTCGGCCTTGAGCCGGGTGCCGATGCCTCCAGCCTGAAACGGGCCTTCCGCCAGCAGGCTCGCCGCTGGCATCCCGACCTCAACGGCAACGATCCCCACGCCGAGGAGCAATTCAAGGCGGTGAATGAGGCCTACGCGGTCCTCAGTGATCCCCTGCGCCGCCAGCAGTGGGAGGCCGGGCTGGATGGGCGGGATGCGGCAGCCGCAGGCCTCGATCCCTTCGCCAGCGGCTTTCCCGAGTTCGACGACTACCTCGACGTGCTCTTCGGCGGTCGCCGTCGTCCTGCGCCCGTTGACGACGAGCCTCCTGCAGACGATGGACGCGGGCCCGACGCCGCTGATCGTGCGGACGCCGAACCCGATCGCTACCGCGGCGGTGGCGTCACGGCCTCCCCGCCATCGCCACCGCCGGTCACGGCCAGCTCGGATAGCGAGACCCTCGTGGCGCTGACCCCCGAGCAGGCCCTAGCGGGCGAGCGTGTGGAACTCGATCTGGCTGATGGCACGAGCGTGGAGGTGTGGACGCCGCCCCTCGCCGGTGACGGCTGGCGGCTGCGGCTGGCAGGGGTGGCCCCGGGCGGTGGGGATCACTTTCTGCAACTGCGGGTACGCACCGAGGAGGGCCTGCGGATCGATGGCCTGCGGGTGCTCTACCAACTGGAGCTCTCGCCAGCCGATGGTGCCCTGGGCTGTGCGGTGGTGGTGCCCACCCTGGATGGCCCCGTGAAATTGCGGGTGCCGGCGGGATCCTCCAGCGGCCGCCTGTTGCGCCTGCGCGGCCGGGGTCTGCAGCGGGGCAGCGAACGCGGTGACCAGCTGGTGGAGATTCGCCTTGTGGTGCCTCAGACCCTCACCGAAGCCGAGGAGGCCCTCTATGGACGCTTGCAGCAGCTGGCTGCGGAGTTCGGGGAACAGTGAGACACTGACCTCCTCTGACGCGTTCGACCATGGCGGTGCACGTGCTTCTCTTCGATGCGGGAAGCGAGAACGAGGGAATTCACTCCCTCGAACTCAACGGCACCACCGTGGTGCTGCTGTTTGAGGAGCGGGACGACGCCGAGCGCTATGCCGGTCTGCTCGAGGCTCAGGACTTTCCTCTGCCCACGGTGGAGGCCCTCGATCGCGCCGAGATGGAGGAGTTCTGTAGTAGCGCTGGCTATGAGGCCCGCTTCGTGCCTGCCGGCTTCCTGCCCCAATCTCCTGAGGAGCGGCTGCTGATTGCTCCCCCGGAGAAAAACATGGATGTGTCCACCTGGCGCGAGCAGGAGCAGCCCGAGCCCACCGCCGTGGCGGAGGAGCCCATCAGCAGCGGCAATTCCGAGCTGGAGGCCTTTCGCCGGCGGCTCGAGGGCCTGCTGTGAGCACTCCAGCCCCTGGTAGCCGCGGCCACCTGCTCACCGAGCAGGCCAACCCCCTCAGCACCCACCTTGATCAGCTGCCCACCGCCGAGTTGGTGCGCGTGTTCTGCGAGGAAGACCGGCGCCCCCAGGAGGCAGTGGCGGCCGCTGCCTCTGAACTCTCCGCCGCCATCGATGCCATTGCCGAGCGGCTGCGCCAGGGGGGCCGCCTTTTTTACCTGGGGGCTGGCACCTCCGGCCGTTTAGGGGTGCTCGATGCCGCCGAATGTCCGCCCACCTTCTGCAGCGCACCAGAGCTGGTGCAGGGGGTTCTGGCCGGAGGCGCCGCCGCCCTGTTGCGCAGCTCGGAGGGTCTGGAAGACCTGTTCGAGGCTGGTCGGGACGACCTGGTGGAACGGGGTTTTGGAGCAGCCGATTGCCTGGTGGGGATCGCCGCTGGCGGCACCACCCCCTACGTGCATGGCGGCCTCAGCCATGCACGCAGCATCGGCGCCCTGGCCATCGCCATGGCCTGCGTGCCTGCGGATCAGGTGCCCATGCCCTGCGACATCGACATTCGCCTGCTCACCGGCCCCGAGTTGCTCACCGGCTCCACCCGCCTCAAGGCCGGTACTGCCACCAAGATGGCCCTCAACATTCTCAGCACCGGTGTGATGGTGTGCCTGGGCAAGGTGTATGCCAACCGCATGGTTGACGTGGCGGTGACCAACAGCAAACTCGAGGACAGGGCCCTGCGCATCCTGCAGGACCTCGGCGGCATCGCCCGCGACCAGGGCCGCGAGCTGCTGGCCCAGAGCGGGGGGTCGGTGAAGCTGGCCCTGCTGATGGCCCAGCGGGGTTGCGATGCCGAGCAGGCCAGGCAACAGCTCCAGCAGCATGGCGGGCAGCTGCGCACTGCCCTGGAGGCCTGACGGGCCTCAGCCCTCGGCGGGGCCCCAGTAAGGGCTTGTGAACAGGTCGAGCTTGCGCCGCGTTGCGGCCGGCACCTGATCCTTGGGTGTCATCAGCCCGTCCCGCAGGGCCTGGTGGGCGATGCTGGCGGGCCGCAGGGCCGCGATGCGCTCGGCCGTCGTGCGCACGATCCGGGTGGCCAGCTCGGCGTTGGCCCGCAGGTTGCCGATCACCATCTCCACCGTCACGCTGTCGTGATCGGCGTACCAGCAGTCGTAGTCGGTGGCCATGGCCAGGGTGGCGTAGGCGATCTCCGCTTCCCGGGCCAGGCGGGCCTCGGTGTGGTTGGTCATGCCGATCACGCTGCACCCCCAACTGCGGTAGAGGTTTGATTCGGCGCGGGTGGAGAAGGCTGGACCCTCCATGCAGAGGTAGGTGCCGCCTCGGTGGAGTTGGCGTCCCTCGGGCATCAGGCTGTCGGCCACGTCACCCAGTAGCCGCGAGAGGCTGGGGCAGAAGGGATCGGCAAGGGCCACGTGGGCCACGGCCCCCTCGCCGAAAAAGCTCAGCGGGCGCTGGTGGGTGCGGTCGATGAACTGATCGGGCACCACCATGTCCAGCGGACGAATGCTTTCCTGCAGCGATCCCACTGCGGAGGGCGAGAGGATCCAGCGCACCCCCAGGGAGCGCATGGCCCAGATGTTGGCCCGATAGGGCACCTCGGTGGGCGTGAAGGTGTGGTGGCGGCCGTGGCGGGCCAGGAACACCACCTCCATGCCCCCGAGTGTTCCCAGGCGCAGGCTGTCGGAGGGCTGACCGAAGGGGGTATCGATCGCCAGTTCCTCCACATTCTCCAGCCCTTCCATGGCATAGAGGCCACTGCCCCCCAGCACCCCCAGCCGCGCCTGGGATAGATCAAGGGAACCGGTTGCCGCCATGGCCTGTAGTCAGGTTCCACTGTTTTACCGGAGCGGTGGATGCGCTTCGCCGGTTATCCGGGCTTCAGCAAGCCCGCGGGGATGCCCATACTGAACGGGTTTGCGTGAGACGCCGTGACCAAAGCCGTGATGGACACCGACGCCGGCACGATTGAACTGGAGCTGTTCGAAACCGATGCTCCCAACACCGTGGCCAACTTCGTGAAGCTCGCCAAGGACGGCTTCTATGACGGGCTGGCCTTCCACCGCGTGATCCCCGGCTTCATGGCCCAGGGTGGTTGCCCCAACAGCCGCGAGGGCGCCCGCGGCATGGCCGGCACCGGCGGCCCTGGCTACCAGATCGACTGCGAAATCAACCCCCAGAAGCACCAGGCCGGCACGCTGGCCATGGCCCACGCCGGCAAGAACACCGGTGGCTCGCAGTTCTACATCTGCCACGAGGCTCAGCCCCATCTCGATGGCGTGCACACCGTGTTCGGCCACACCGGCAACATGGATGTGGTGCAGGCCCTCAAGAACGGCAGCCGCATCAACAAGGTCACCATCCAAGACTGAGCGCAGTCCGCATGGATCAGCCCTCGCGGCTGATCTTGATCAACGCATGAGCTGGCCTCCGGGCCAGCTTTTTTGTGCCTACAGCGTGGGCTGCTGGTTCAGCACCAGCGCATCAAGGTGCCGGGGCTGAGTCGCAGCAGGGGCTGCTCGGCTGCGAGTTCCACCAGGGGGCGCCGCTGCGCTTCCAGGGTGTTACTGGGATGGTTGCTGCGTTGGGCATCAGGGGCCAGCAGCAGGCTCACACTGGCGGTGGATGGCCAGCGCGCCATGCGGTGAAGGGCCTCCGCCAGGCGCTGGTTGTCGCTACCGGTAAGCACCACGGCCAGCTCCGGCTGATCCAGCAGGGCCAGCACACGGGGGTGCTCCTCCCGTTCCAGCTCAAGGGTTTGCTCGGCGGCCCAGTGCTGCAGTTCCTGCAGGTGGGCCGCCAGCTCGGCCGTTTCCGGCTCGCCTTCTCCGTTCCACCGCCAGGCCAGAACCGCAGCAGGGCCCTGGCTGACACTGGCCTTGCCCATCATGTGGCCGAGTTTGTCCTGCTTGGTCTGCAGGTAGCCGGCGTTGTGCTGGCCGGCATCCATCACCAGGGGCACCCGATCCACCACCTGCAGGCCATAGCCACCGAGCCCGGCGATCTTGCGGGGGTTGTTGGTGATCAGCCGCAGGCGATGCACCCCCAGTTCGCTGAGGATCTGGGCCCCCACGCCGTAGTTGCGCAGATCGGCCGGGAAGCCGAGGCGCTCGTTGGCCTCCACCGTGTCGAGGCCGCCATCCTGCAGGGAATAGGCCTTGAGCTTGTTAATCAGTCCAATGCCGCGCCCCTCCTGGCGCAGGTACACCACCACGCCCTCACCGGCGGCCTCGATCATCCGCAGGGCGGCCTCCAACTGCGGCCGGCAATCACAGCGCAGGGAGCCGAAGGCATCGCCCGTGAGGCATTCGCTGTGCACCCGCACCAGCACCGGGGCTTCGGCCTGCTCCGGGTGCCCCTTCACGATGGCCACGTGCTCGCTGCCATCCAGCTCATTGCGATAGCCAATGGCCCGGAAATCGCCGAAGGCACTGGGCAGGGTGGCCACGGCCTGGCGGCGCACGAAACGCTCGGTGTCGAGCCGGTAGCGGATCAGATCGGCGATGTTGATCAGCCGCAGACCATGGCGCTGGGCGTACTCCACCAGCTGGGGGAGCCGTGCCATGGAGCCATCCACGTTCTGGATCTCACAGATCACCCCGGCGGGGTAGAGGCCCGCCAGGCGTGAGAGATCCACCGCCGCCTCTGTGTGGCCGGCCCGTTTGAGCACGCCGCCCTGCTTGGCCCGCAACGGAAAGATATGACCCGGTCGCCGCAGGTCCGCGGGCCGGGTGGCGGGATGGATCGCCACCTGGATGGTGCGCGCACGGTCTTCGGCGGAGATGCCGGTGCTCACACCCTTCTCGGGGCCCGCGTCCACGCTCACGGTGAAGGCGGTCTGGTTGCTGTCGGTGTTGCGATCCACCATCAGCGGCAGATCCAGCTCATCCAGTCGCTCCCCCTCCATGGCCAGGCAGATCAGCCCCCGGGCCTCTGTGGCCATGAAATTGATCTGCTCCGGGGTGGCGAACTGGGCCGCACAGATCAGATCCCCCTCGTTTTCCCGGTTTTCGTCGTCCACCACCACGATGGATTCACCGTTCCGGATCGCGGCGAGGGCATCCACGATCGAGTCGAAACGCAAGTCGGTGCTGAGCTCTGCGGTGTTCAAGTCGTCGGGGCTCACGGGGACAGCGGGCGGCGGGCGGCGATGAGGCCGGCGCCAAGGTCTGGCACTTTTATAAAGCCCGGTACGATCTGGCGTTCCCGACACTCCGGCATGGCCAGTAAGCGCGTTGCGGTGATTGGCGCCACGGGTTACGGCGGCCTCCAGACCCTGCGCCTGCTGCAGGGCCACCCGGGTCTGTCGGTGAGCTACCTGGGGGGAGAGCGCAGCTCCGGCAAGCGCTGGAGTGAGTTGGTGCCCTTCCTGCCCCTGCCGGGTGATCCGGTGGTGCAGAGCCCGGAGGTGGATGCCATCGCCAGCGCTGCCGACATGGCGGTGCTCAGCTTGCCCAATGGCCTGGCTTCAGGCCTGGTGCCGGGCCTGCTGGAACGCGGCGTGAAGGTGGTGGATCTCTCCGCCGACTACCGCTACAGCTCCCTTGAGCAGTGGCAGGAGGTGTACGCCACTGAGGCGCGTCAGTGTCCCCGCAGCGACGCCGAGCTCTGCCAGGAGGCGGTGTATGGCCTGGTGGAGTGGGAGCAGGAGCGGATTCGCGAGGCGCGCCTGGTGGCGGCCCCGGGCTGTTTCCCCACCGCGAGCCTGCTGGCGCTCACCCCCTTCCTCAAGCAGGGACTGATCGAGACGGGCGGCATCGTGGTGGATGCCAAGACCGGCACCAGCGGTGGGGGCCGGGCCGCCAAGGAACACCTGCTCCTGGCTGAGGCCTCCGAGGGCGTGGCCCCCTATGGGGTGGTGGGCCATCGCCACACCAGCGAGATCGAGCAGCTCTGCAGCCGCGCCGCCGGCCAGGCCGTGCAGCTGCAGTTCACCCCCCACCTGATTCCGATGGTGCGGGGCCTGTTGGCTACCGTCTACGGCCGACTGCGGGATCCCGGCCTCACCGCCGAAGACTGCACCACCCTGTTGCAAGCGGCCTACCGCCATGCCCCCTGCGTGGATGTGCTGCCCGTGGGCACCTATCCCTCTACCAAGTGGGTGCGGCAGACCAATCGCGCCCTGCTCTCGGTGCAGGTGGATCAGCGCACCGGCCAGCTGATCGTGATGAGTGCCATCGACAACATGATCAAGGGCCAGGCCGGCCAGGGGGTGCAATGCCTCAACCTGATGGCAGGCCTGCCGGCCGATACCGGCCTGCCGCTGCTGCCCTTCTACCCCTAATCAGTGCTGTGCCGCGGCGGTCCAGGCCTTGCACCGTCCATTGCCCTGCCGCCACAGCGGGCACGTTGACGCTCATGGTGGGAGGAGAACAGCACGCGGTCGATGCCGCGTTCCTGCATGTAAGCGCGGGCGTTCGGCAGCGAGCCGAACAGGTCGATCAGGCTGCCCACCGCCGGGTCGAACGCACCGTCGCTCGCCGCCGCGACGGCGCTGGGCGCCGCACTCACGCCGATGCCGAGCATCGTCGCCATCCCCATGATGCTGGTGGGCGGTGCCGTGGCCGGCAGCAACGTGGGCGGCTACCGCGACGCGCCGGTGTTTGCCTTCTTGGGCGCCATCTTGGGCGGCGTGATCGGCCACGCCATCGAGCGCGACGCCGGCCGCACCGAGGCGCTGGAGATGATCATC
>CALJTZ010000362.1 GCA_937975655.1 uncultured Synechococcus sp.
TGGAAATGGAATCAAAAATATCAGACCAAATTTGCGGTTCCAAATCATCTGCATCTACAAGCGTACCGAGATCGTTGACTTCGAAGAACCAAGGCTGCTCTTGAGCCTGGATCCATATTTTTTCAATCTGTTCATTTGTTGCCTTAGTGGGAATGGTGTAACTTGCCCCCACAGCGATAAAGGCCTGCAAAAATTCGTAGGAGTCCTGATCGTCGATACCGATACGGGTCTTCACCGTCACCGGGATATCGACCACATCGCGCATCGCCTTGACGCAGTCGGCCACCAGCGCGGGTTCGCCCATCAGGCAGGCACCAAAGCGGCCATTTTGGACCCGATCCGACGGGCAACCCACGTTGAGGTTGATCTCGTCATAGCCGCGGTCGGCGGCGATCTGCGCCGCCTGGGCCAGCAGGGTTGGATCGTCGCCCCCCACCTGCAGGGCGATGGGGTGCTCGCAGGCCTCGAAGCCGATCAGCCGCTCCAGCCGGTCCCGGGCTCTCGCGTCTCCTGCGGCGGCGGCCAGGCTGCAGTGGTGCAGGGCCTGGGCCACCACCATTTCGGTGTAGAGCAGGCTGCGCCGGGTGATCTGACGCATCAGCACCCGGAAGTGCCGATCCGTGTAGTCCATCATCGGGGCCACACTGAAGCGGTAAGCCCCCTGAACGGGGATGGAAGGGTGGGTCGCCTCGGGCATTCCCCCATGCTGCCCGTTGCCCCTGCCCGCCTTGGTCCCCTCCCCCATGACTGCTGCTCCCCAGCATTGGCCCGTGGTGGTGGCCGGCGGCGGCCCGGCGGGGTTCATGGCGGCCATCAGTGCCGCCGAGGCGGGGGCCCGGGGGGTGCTGGTGCTGGAGAGCACCCCCGAGCCCCTGGGCAAGGTGCTGATCAGCGGCGGCGGTCGCTGCAACGTGACCCACGCCTGCTGGGATCCCCGTGCCCTGGTGGGCTACTACCCCCGTGGGGGCAAGGCCCTGCGAGGCCCCTTCAGCCGCTTTGCCAGCGGCGATGCGGTGGCCTGGTTCGACGACCACGGCCTGGAGCTGGTGGAGGAGGCCGATGGCCGCCTCTTCCCCCGCAGCAACCGCTCCACGTCCGTGATCCACACCCTGCGCCAGGCCGCCAGCACCGCCGGCGTGGAGCTGCGCACCAGCACGGCTTTGCAGGCGGTGGAGGCCCTGCCGCAGGGGGGCTTCAGCCTGCAGCTGCGGGGCGGCGCGGCCCTCCGTTGCGAGCGGTTGGTGCTCGCCACCGGTAGCCATCCCAGTGGTCGGCGCCTGGCGGCAGAGCTGGGCCACGGCCTGGTGCCGCCGGTGCCCTCGCTGTTCACCCTGGCCTTCAAGCCCAATCCCCTGGTGGCCCTGGCCGGGGTGGTGATGGATCCGGTGGCCCTTGAGCTGGAGCTCGAGCTGCCCGCCGATGCTGCGCCCGGCACCCCCCAGCGCCTGCGCCAGGAGGGTCCGGTGCTGATCACCCACTGGGGCCTGAGCGGCCCGGCCACCCTGCGGCTCACGGCCTTCGCTGCCCGAGCCCTGCATGCCGCCGGCTACAGGGCGCTGCTCAAGCTGGACTGGACGGGCGGCCGCTCCCTCGCCAATCTCGAGGCCCTGTTCGCCGCCTGCCGCCGCGAGCAGGCCCGGCGCCAGCTCAGCAACTTCCGCCCCTGGCCGGAGCTGAGCCGCCGGCTGTGGTTCCACCTGCTGGAGCAGCAGGGGGTGGAGGCCGAGCGCCGCTGGGCCGACCTCACCAAACCCCAGCAGCAGGGGCTGATCCAGGCCCTGCGCGCCAGCCGCTATCCGGTGGCCGGCCGCGGCCCCTTCGGCGAGGAATTCGTGACCGCCGGAGGGGTGCCGCTTGGGGAGATGAACCTGGCCACGATGGAGAGCCGCCAGGTGCCCGGCCTGTATCTGGTGGGGGAACTGCTGGATGTGGATGGCGTCACCGGTGGGTTCAACTTCCAGCACTGCTGGAGCTCCGGCTGGCTGGCCGGCGAGGCGATTGCCGCCGCCGCCGGGGCTACTTGATCTGATCGAAGATCGAGAACATCGGCAGGTACATCGCCAGCAGGATCGAGCCCACGATGCCGCCCACGATCACGATCATGGCCGGCTCCAGCATCGAGGTAAGGGCCTTCACCGCGGCTTCCACCTCGTCTTCGTAGAAGTCCGCCACCTTGGAGAGCATCGCGTCCATCTGGCCGGTTTCCTCGCCGATGGCCAGCATGCTCAGGGCCAGATCGGGGAACACCTGTTTGCGGCCGAGGGCCACGCTCAGGGGAATGCCCTCCTGCACATCCCGGCGGGAGTCCACGATCGCGTCGCCGATGA
>CALJTZ010000363.1 GCA_937975655.1 uncultured Synechococcus sp.
CCGGCCTTCGCCTCCCGATGGCGCTCGTATCCCAGCTCTCTCAAGATGGACGCAACCTGCATCTGGTCGGCGCGGGTCTGCCGCTCGACGGGTTTCGAGATGGCATCGGTGAGCAGCTTCTCGGTGGTGATGGCGTCCACGCCGCGGTAGGAATCGAGGTAGCTGCGGATGGTGTTCATCCACGGCGACTCCACGAGATAGGTCTCGTTCTCGATGTCCACCTGCGCTGATAGCTCTCGGGTGAGGTGGTTGGGCTCGCCGGCCCTGTAGGCGGCCACAGCGGCGCTCCAGATGGCGTCACGCTCCAGCAGGAGCTCATCGACGGGGATCTGGGTCTGCACGGCCACAGGGATCACCCAGAAGCGCCTGTTGCCCGTGTCGTCCACTAGGAAGCCGCTGTCGCGGTTGGTGGAGCCCACGATCACGCAACGGCGCGGGAACGACTCTGTGGAGCGGCCGTAGGGCACGCGGAAGGTGTCGGTCTGCTGGGTGAGGAAGGCCTTCACCTGGCCGGCGTGCTTGCGGCCGGTGATGTGATCGAGCTCGGCCCACTCCATGATCCAAGAGCGGTGGAGCACCATCAGGTCGTCCTTCGAGCTGATGTCGCGGAGCGCATCATTGAACCAGAGGCCGCCGAGGTTGCGCCAGAAGGTGGACTTGCCGCAGCCCTGCGGCCCCATCAGCACGCAGGCCGAGTCGTGCTTGCTGCCGGGCTCGAAGATGCGGCGCACGGCCGCGATGAGGGTGGCCTTCAGCATGGCGTCGTAGAGGGTGCCGGGCTGATCGTGGGGCCTGAGGTAGCAGGTGCTGAGGTAGTCGATGCAGGTAGGTGGGACGTGCTCGGCGACGTGCTCGAGGTATTCGCGCACGGGGTCGTAGGGGGTCTCCATGGCGACGTGAACCAGCGCATCAGCGGCGAGATCCTTTGTGACCTTGATGCCCATCTCGGCGAACTGGAGGTAGTAGAGCTCGAGCTTCTCGATGGGCTTGGCATCGAGCTCGATGGCCTGGGTGAAGATGTTCCAGCGCAGGCGCGAGCCGAGCTGCTGGCGCATCAGCTTGATGAGCTCCTGGGCGTCGAGCTTGACGGCCTTCTCGGCCTGCACCTCAGGGGGCTGGGGCTGCGCCTTGGGAGCGGCCGGGGCGGCCTTGGCGGGCGTGCTGCTGACGGTGCGCCGCGGTGGATCGGCGAGGTGGAACAGGGTGCCGAGGCCGACGCCTCCGGTGCCGTTGAAGGAGCGCCATTTCGCCTCGCAGACGCCGGGCTCGAACTTGCCTGAGACGGCAGACCAGTGGGTCCAGTCGGCGAGCAGGCCGTCATCGCCGACGCTGTGGAGTGCCATGCCGATCTTCACCCAGTCGTCGTAGTCGTCGGCGAGGGTGGTGGGGATGCGCGAGAGGTAGTCGCGGGCTCGATCTGCGTCTGAGGTGAGATCAGGCAGACGCAGCAGCGGTGCGGGCTCGGGTTGCTTGCGCATCATCTGCTGGAGCAGCAGCGATGGCGCCTCGGCGAGCGGCAGGTCGGATGGGGCGCGGCCCTTGATCCAGCGGTAGCTGCCGGTGATCGGGTGAGCACCTGCGACGACGGACTGGCAGCCGGTCCAGCGGAGCTCCAGCTGCTCGCCCTTGATCGAGCTCTTGAGCTTGGTGGTCTTGATCTGGTCCCAGAAGGCGCGGGGCACCTGGTAGATGATCTGGAGGCGCCCGTCGCGGCCGGAGGTGACGGCCCATGACTTGGGCAGCTCTCGGAGGGGGATGCCGAGCTGCTCGAGCACCTCGGAGGCGCCGAGGCCGTCGTGATCGACGAACAGCAGGCCACCGGACTGTGGGCCAGCGATGACGCCGATGGCGACGGCGCGGCCGGCGGTGATCTCGCGGGTGAGGGTTGGCTTGTCGAGGGGGTTCTTCTGCCACTCGGGCTGATAGGGGCGCTTGTCGTTACCGACAGCGACGAAGCCCCAGTGGTCGGGCAGCGCGGCGAGCAGGTCTGTGAGCAGGGGCATCAAGCCTCCCTGTGGTGAGCCGTCAGATCTTGCCGGGAGGTGAGGCAGGTGAGGCAGCCTTTGTGACAATTTGCAAGGCGTCAGGGACTGTGCGCGCCACGCCAGCGATGCCACCGGCGCTGCGCACGGCATGGAGCCAGTTGCGCTGCTGCGGGGTGGTGCGGCCCGTGGGGGTCTTGATCTCGATCGAGGTGAACACCGCCAGCTGTTGCCCGACCATCTCGGGCGTGACGGTGATGGTGCGCCAGCCGATCAGGTCAGCGGAGCCGCGGGCCAGGCCGAAGGTGACCAGCCGGCCGGTGCGGGGGTCGGGGAGGCTGCCGACCTGGTTGCGGAAGATGCGCAGGTCGGGCCGGGTGCCGAGCGCCAGCCTGATGCGCTGCTGCAGGTCGGTTTCGGGGTTGCTCACATCACGCTCTGCTGCTGCGCGCATTGTGGACGCGATGCGCCCACCCGGCGCTGTAGCCCCGCTGCTTGGCGATGGCGAGGAGCTCGGGGAGGCTGCGGGCCTTGCCCTGCTGCCGGCGATCGCGAGCGCGGGCCTGCGCGACGGCTGCGCGCGCCAGCTCCTGCAGCTCGCCTTCCTTCTGCTGGATCTCGCGGGTGCTGAGCTTGGCGGGGGTGCCGCAGACGGGGCAGACGGGCTGAGGCGGGAATGCGGCGAAGCAGCTCTCGCAGGTGCGCACGGTGGGCGCTGGCGGGCCATCCTTGGCGCCACGCCGCGGCCGATCGGCGAGGGACCAGTCGCGGTGATCGTCGGGGAAGCCATGGCGGTGGACGTTGCCGACGTGATCGAGGATCAGCGCGTGGGGCTTGTCCGGTGCGGGGCGCAGCACCCTGCCCACCTGCTGGAGGTAGAGGCCCTCGGATTGCGTGGGGCGCAGCAGGATCGCCACCTCGGCTGCTGGGCAGTCGAATCCCTCCGAGACGACATCTACTGTGACAAGTACAGAGAGGGTTCCTGCGGCAAGCTGTCGCACCAGATTGTCGCGCTCATCAGCCGGCGTGGATCCGAGGAGCGTGGCGGCGGGGACTCCATTGGAGTTGAACGCTGCTGATACAGATTGAGCGTGCTTCGTGGAAACACAGAAGGCGATCGCCCGCCTGTGGTTGCAGAGGCGCTGGTAGTGGTCGATGGCGTCGCCGGTGACGGTGGGACGATCAAGACGTTCTGCCAGCTGGTCCTGTGCATAATCACCCCCACGACTGCATAATCCGCTGAGATCGGCGACCTGCGGCGGAGCGAAGACTCGAGGCGGGCATAAAAAACCTTGATGGGTAAGGGTTGCCACTGAGGGGCCCTTTACCAAATGATCAAACATCGAGCAGAGCCCGCGGCCGTCTTGGCGCAGTGGGGTGGCCGTGACGCCGAGGCGTAGCGCGTCTGGCCAGTGCTCGAGGATCTTGCGCCAGGTTCCGGCGACAGCGTGGTGCGCTTCGTCGATCACGATGAGATCCGGCTTCCAGGCGAGTTGCGCAAGCCGGCGCGCCAAGGTCTGCACCGACGCCACCTGCACCGGATGATCGGCTTCCGGGATACCAGCTGCAATCAACCCATGGGGCACGTCTGCCTGGCTGAGCTTCTGGCTGGCCTGCCGGATCAGCTCGCGCCTGTGGACCAGGATCAGCACGCGATTACCGCGGGCTGCGGCCGACTGCGTGATCGCGGCGAACACGATGGTTTTGCCACCGCCGGTGGGGCAGACCAGCAATGGTGCGCGATGACCTGCGCGGTAGGCCGCGCGAAGATCGTGTATCGCGGATGACTGGTAGTCGCGGAGCGGGATGTTCATGGGGATTGACCTGCAGATGCAGGAGCAATACCAAGGTGGAGAGGCTTGAGACTATCGAAATACTGAGAGCTGGGGGGAGATACAACGAAATGCGGCGAAGAATCGTGAATGCGCCGGATGCGGTGGTAAGTTGCGTGAGCTCCCGCTTCCACCTGCCTTTGGAGAACGCCGACTACCACCGCCACAGGGCGGTCTCAAAAAGCCACCTCGATCTGGTGGCGCGCAGCCCGCTGCATTACTGGGCGCGCTACGTGGACCCGAACCGCATCGAGCCCGAGCCGACGCCGGCCATGCTGCTGGGAACGGCGGTCCACACCCACATCCTCGAGCTGGACCAGTGGGACCAGCGCTACATCGCAGCGCCGGATGGCGTCGATCGCCGCACCAAGGCCGGGAAGGAGGCATGGGCCGCCTTCGAGGCCGAGTCTGCCGGCCGTACGGTGATCAGCCGTACCGACGCCGAGCAGGTGATGGCGATGGGCCGCGCGGTCCACGGCCACCCTGCCGCGGCCTACCTGCTGGGGCTGAAGGGCAAGGCCGAGACCACGCACATCTGGACCGATGAGGCGACGGGCCTCGAGTGCAAGTGCCGCCCCGACTGGCTGACCGACGACGGCCAGCTGGTGGTGGACCTGAAGACCACCGAGGATGCGAGCCCTGCGGGGTTCAGGAAGTCGATCGCGAACTTCCGCTATCACGTGCAGGCCGCCTGGTATCTGCACGGCCTCGAGCAGGCCACCTGCACCCGGCCCGAGCAGTTCATCTTCATCTGCGTGGAGAAGAAGCCGCCCCATGCCGTGGCGGTCTACGCCGCGAGCGCTGAGATGGTTGGTGCCGGCGGTGAGCAGGCGCTGCGCGATCTGGAGGTGCTGGCCACCTGCAAGGCCGCGAACAGCTGGCCGGGCTACAGCGACGGCGTGGATGTGATCGACCTGCCGCCGTGGATGCGCCCGCGCGCAGACGGATCGATGCCGGCACCAGCTGAGATCGAGACCTTCTGATGCGCGTGTCCTACAGCCTTATCCGAGCGCCTGTGGCCACGCTGGCCGGGGCCTGGTTCATCACCGAGCTCTGGCCGATCGACTTCACACCGGCCGCGGCCGGATGCCTTTTCCTCTATCTCACACTGCGCATCACACCATGAGCGACAGCACAGCACTCACAACAACGACAGGATCGGCGTTCTCAGGGATCCAAGCCTTCGAGGATGCCCAGCGGATGGCCAAATCGCTGGCCAGCTCCACGCTGGTGCCGCCCCAGTTCCAAGGGCAGCAGGGTTTCGCGAACTGCCTGGTGGCGCTCGAGATCGCCAGCCGAATGCGGATGAGCCCGTTCGTGGTGGTCCAGAACCTCCACATCATCCACGGCCGCCCCAGCTGGAGCAGCCAGTTCATCATCGGCCTGATCAACGGCTGCGGCCGGTTCAGCCCGCTGCGCTACGAGATCAGCGGCAGCGGCGACAGCCTCGCCTGCTACTGCGTGGCCACCGAGCTGGCGAGCGGCACCGACCAGAAGGGGCCGACCGTCACGATGGCGATGGCGAAGAAAGAAGGGTGGGCGACGAAGAGCGGCAGCAAGTGGCAGACCATGCCCGAGCTGATGATCCGCTACCGCGCCGCGGCCTTCTGGGGCCGGCTGTTCATCCCCGAGCTGCTAGTCGGCATCCAGACCGAGGAAGAGGTGGTGGACGTAGAGCCGATCACCATCCGCGAGGAGCCACGGCCGAAGAAGGTGGCGATCACCGACCTGAACGAACAGATCAAGGCCTCTGCGCCTGAAGCCGAGCCGATGGAGGCCGATCTTGTCGAGGATGAACTCTTCTGATGTCGAATATCTCAGGCCGGCCGAGCTGGCGACCAGGTGGCGGAACACCGTCACCCTCTCCACGCTCGACAACTGGCGCAGCCAGAACCGGGGGCCGCGGTTCGTGAAGATCGGCGGCCGCGTCCTCTACCCGCTCGAGGAGGTCGTGGCCTACGAGATGAAGAACTTGCGGGGCATCCCCAACACACCCAACACGCAACCGAATCGATGACTTTTTCTGTGAACGGCGCACTCTTCAAGCAATCCGCAGCCGACTGGCAGAAGCGGATGGGCGACCGCTACGAGGCCGGGAAGAACTACCCGGAGTTTGATGGCGTCCTCAACGTGCCGGCCGATCAGGCGTTTGCTCTGGCCCAGTACCTGATGAACGCTCAGCCCCAGGGGGACCGGCAGGAGATCCCTGTGCGGCTGAGCGGCTGGGCAAAGACGGCCAACAGCGGGGTGAAGTATCTGAGCATCGTGGCCAAGCCCGACTACAAGGTGCAGAAGGCGATCGAGGAGGCCGCGGTGGCACCAGCTGCTGCGGCCAGCCTTGCGCAGGCGACTGGCGGGGTGGTGGTGAATGAGGTGATCGACGCCGATCTCTTCTGAGCTACATCAGCTCGAGCTCCAGCCGCGCGATCTCGTTGACCGCGGCCTGGAGCATCTCCTGCTGGTGGTAGCACTGGCGGAGCAGCAGGGCTGCCACGTTGCCGGCTTGGGGATGCTTTTCCAGCCGGCGACAGTCGGCCTCGATCTGAAACTGCTTCTCCGGTGGGATCTCCACCAGCATCCACTGCCCGAAGTCCATCTTGTCTGGGGCGAACTGCCCCATGGTGCCCATGAACTGCCCGAACTGCAGCTGCAGCCGCCACCGGGCTGCGGTGACGAACAGCAAGCCAGCCGATCAGGTGGTGCGCCGCCGGGTCTGCCTCGAGTGCGGCCACGCGTGGTTCACGGCCGAGGCTGAGGTGAGCCGCTATGCGGTGGGCTGGTGCTCTGGCCACGCGAGCAAACCGGTGCTGCGCGTGCCGGTGACGCTGACGCTGAGCCACACCGAGGTGGGCCAGGTAGGACCGAAGCCACGCCAATGTGAAGAACTGTCACAGCCGGGATGATGCGCTGCCGGCGGTGGGCAATAATTGCTGCATGGGGCGGACGGAAGCACCCCGGCGAAAGCCACGAGGAGCCTCCCGACCGAACAGCGCAAACGAGGTCGAAAAACCCGAGCGCAACAGGGCCTGAATAAGCCCGCACCGCCGGTTGGCCCGGCACACACCACTCCACCGCCATGCTCACCACCACCGTGCTGGTGATCTGGAAGCTGCTGATCCCACTGCTGCTTCTGGTCGCCGTGATTGACTGGCTGACCGCTTCAGAGGATCGCCGAGTGCGCATTCTGCGCCGCACCGGCCTCAGCCAGCTCCAGATCGCCTCCCGCCTCAACATCTCCCGCTACCGCGTCCGCAAGGCGCTCGCATCATGATCACCAACCCCATCGTCAACCGCATCGCCGTCGTGGTGCTGCTGGCCTGCGTCTACGCAGCTGGCTACGACGCTGCCAAACAGGAAACAGTCAAGGCTCACCACAACTGCGCCGCTGCGCATCAGCCGCTGAAGCCATGACCACCCGCCGCTACTACTTCCAGATCAAGGCCGCCAACGTGCTCGAGTGCGTGGAGTCCTCCAGCCTCACTGAGGCCAAGCTGATCGCCGCCGACACATGGCTCGAGTGGTGGTCGCAGATCGAATGGCTCAACACTGAAGAAACCAATGCCTGAAACAACTGGAGCGATGCTGCCTTGGCAATGGGCCGAGGAGCACACTCAGAGCCAGCACGGCGACGGCATCAGCCGGCCGTTGCCCAAAGCGCGCACCCGCGAGTATCGGCTGATCGTCTATCCCAAGGGCGCACGCCCCATGACGTGGATCACGCGAGCCGAGACGAAGCGCGCCGCCATCCGCTACGCCGAGGCCCGCTGGCCTGGTGCTGCTGTGGAGGTGGTGACGTGACCGACATGCGCGCGAGAATCAGCCAGCTGATCACCGACAGCGGGACCTACCGCCAGGGCCAGCAGGATGAGCGCCAGCGGCTGGTGAGCATGATCGACATCCGCATCGATCAGCTGCGCACTGTGGCTGGCATCCGCAACCGCGAGCAGCTCTGCGCCGAGCTGCTCTACCTCCGTCAACACCTGAACCCATGAACCGCGTCCAACTGGATCAGCAGCGTGCCGACATGCTCGAGGCCCTCTATCAGCGCAGCGGCCGCGATGACCTGCCCTACGGCCACCCGCTCCGCTGCACCTATACGGGGCTCTGGCAGGAGTTTGCGCTGGAGCTGGCCACCAACTTCCGCGACACCGACTACCCCGAGCTGCTGGACAAGGTGGTGCGCGCGATCGACGCCACCGAGTCGGTGATGACGCAGAAGCAGGCGCAGCAGGCGATCGAGGTCTGCCGCCAGCAGCTGCTTGGCAGGTGGCGGTGATGCCCAGCCCGTTCACCGAGATGAAGTGCCCGCAGTGTGGTGGGCGCTTCAGGTGCGACAGCTCCGAACGCAGCTATGAGGGGCAGGTGCGCCGGCAGCGGCGCAAGTGCTACGACTGCGGCCACCGCGCGACCGAGTACGCCGTGACGCAGGACTTCTTCGATGAGCTGATTGCCGCGCGCGAGATCGTCACCAAACTGGCCAGCCACTACTGGGAGCTCACAGAATGACCGACCAGATCAACCCGGACCACTACCGCTACGGCCCGGTGGAGGCAATCGACGTGATCGAGGCCGCCATCGCCCGCGCGCCTGACCCGGTGCTGGCCAACTGCCAAGGGCACGTCCTGCGCTACATCCTGCGCATGTGGGACAAGGGCGACCCGGCGGTGAACGCCGCCAAGGCCCAGTGGTATCTCCGCCGACTGCTCGGCAAACTGGAGGGATGATGCAGCTGCCCAGCCTGAACCTGCTCGAGCGCCTGGCGCTGTGGGTGCTGGTGCGCAGCCGCCGCACCAGTCTGGTGGTGGTGAAGGAGCT
>CALJTZ010000364.1 GCA_937975655.1 uncultured Synechococcus sp.
CCTACGGCCAGCAGTCCCGCAACTACCTGCAACAGCATCTGCCCATCGGCCGCGAGGTCTCCCTCAACGTCAAGACCACCGATCGCTACGGGCGCACGGTTGCCGAGGTGTTCAGCGGCGTGAACATCAATCTGGCACTGGTGGAAGACGGTCAGGCGTTTGCCTACCGCCAGTACCTGAGCAGCTGCAGTGAACAGAAGTACCTGGAGGCGGAAACCAAAGCAAACCGGCGGCGGATCGGCGTTTGGCACGTGCCTGGGGGCATCACCCGCCCCTGGGAGTTCCGCCGTGGCCGGAGCGCCACGGTGCTATCCGATGGAACAACACCCGGCGGTCGTCGGTACCGCTGCACCGAGATCGACTCCTATGCAAGAGCACAGGAACTGTTGCGTCAGGGTCATACTTACTTGGATAGCAATCGTGATGGAGCAGCCTGCGAATCCCTTCGTTGATCAGTGCCGTCGTTCAACGCAGCAAGAATTAGCATGCCAGCCATAATTAGCTGAAAGCATGCGACTTCGGCATTGGATAAGCTGAATAATGAATCCTGGGGGCCTAGAAGATCTAGATAGAGTGCATCTCATCGCTGCACATGCACTTCTCTACCCAGCGTCTAACGGCTGTGGCTGCTGCTGCCGCCATCAGTCTCACCTGCACTCCAGGCATAGCAGCTGTCTATCAGGCACTCTGCTCCGGAGGCTCAGAATGCACGGTCACCTTGGCCAACGGCCAGATTGGGATGCCGGGTCTCGTCATCCAGAAAGATCAGGTCCTCTCCTGGTCCCAAGGCGGATCTGGCAGCAAGACAGACGTCGGCATGGGCGTTGCTGGTGTTGTGCTCTTTGGGGTGCCCGGCTTGATTGGCTTTGCCGCCAAGAAACACGACTATCAATACACCATCAACTACGTCGATGAAGCAGGCAATACACAGGCAGCAGCGGTTGGCTTCAAGAACAACGTGCCAGCCAATCAGTTCATGATGGAAATGATGGGTATGACAGGGCTGAGCATTGGCGAGGTCAACAAAGAGCTGCAGTCCAAACTTGCGCAGATAAAAGCAGAGGCCGCAGAGAAGGCGAGGATTGCGGCACTGGATTGCTCTCGGGTGGTCAAGGCTTATGGCTGCAGCTGGAGTGCCTACGTGGCGGCCAACCCAGCTGTGCAGATCTGGGCCAACAAATACCCCTTGATGGTCCCTGCAGAGAAGGCAAGGCTACGAGCCATCGATTGAAGAGCAGCGCGTCTTCCCTCGGGGAGCCGGATAAAGCGTAGACAGTGGGCAGTGGCTTGGTATCTTGTTGATACCAATGTTGTAACGCGATGCTTGCTGGTTCGGAACTGCTCTCCAGGGTCAAGGAGCTGGGCGATGTCTCCAAATCAGACCTAGTCCGCGAGTGCGGCTATGTGAGCAGCAAAAAAGATGGTGGTGAACGGCTCAACTTCACAGCCTTCTACGAAGCGCTGCTCGCCGCCAAAGGGGTCAATCTTGGCACCGATAGCGGCGGCCGTGGCCTTGGCAAGGGCGGCCGCAAGCTGGGGTACACCACCAAGGTGCAGTTCAACGGCAACCTGCTGGTGGGCAAGGCTTACACAGCCATGCTCGATCTCAAGCCCGGCGATGAGTTTGAGATCAAGCTCGGCAAAAAGCAAATCCGCCTGGTGCCCGTTGGCGGTAGCGATGAGGAGGAGTGATCCTTTCCGGTAAGCATGAAAGGCAATGAATGACCGACCCCGGGGTGCATGGCATTCCGGGGTTTTTCAGTCTCGACTCAAGCGGCTGGGGAAGAACCGAGCGGCAGGTTCCGGTGCTGGCGGCTGCGACGGTGCCCCCAGCTCTCCATTGGCTTCCAGAGCCTCCTGGCAGCGCTGCACCAGCTCCTGCCGCAGCACTTCAGGGCTCTCAATGCGGATGCCACCACCAAAGGAGAAGAGCCAGCTGCGTAGGTCGATGTCAGCCGCCACGGTCCAGGGGGGTAGATCCAGCTCCACCGGGTAGGGGTGGCTGGAATCTGCGGGGCCTGGCTCGAGCACGTGCGGCGCCTTGGGGTGGTGCCACCAGCTGTCGCCTGGAAGGGGCTTGGAGAAGCGGATGTGCTCGATCGGGTAACGCTGCAGGCCCTCGCGGATGAAGGCGAAGGCCCAGGGAGCGCAGCAGAAGCGCATGGTTTGCAGGCTTTGGATGCGGCGCTGGGCTGAGTGGCTGGCGATGACCAGCTGCTGGCCCAGATCGGCCCCGAAATAGATACCACCGCTGTGGTGCAGCAACCGCTCCAGCCGTGCAAGAGCGGAGTCGTGCTCCTCGGGGCTGCGGCGCAGGTCACCCTGGGCGTTGCGCAGGGCGAGGCGATCGAGCCGCTCGCTGCGGATCAACCCCTGCTCGCGGCCCACCTGGTCCTCCTCAAACAGGAGGTACCAGCCCACGTTGTGAAAGATCAGCTGCAGCGGCCACACCCGCAGCTCCCCGTCAGGGCTGTCGGCAAAACTCCCCACCCCCGGGTAGCGCTGCAGCAGCACACGGCGGTGCTCAATGAT
Organism: uncultured Synechococcus sp.; assembly: GCA_937975655.1. Lineage (GTDB taxonomy): Bacteria > Cyanobacteriota > Cyanobacteriia > PCC-6307 > Cyanobiaceae > Vulcanococcus. Next base: position 2,533 of record CALJTZ010000364.1, read on the forward strand.
GGCCGCCTCAATCGCCTCCGCTCGCCTTGGTGCGGCCAGGGAATCTCGACGCACCAAGGCGGTATCGACCACCGCATGGCGGGCGAAGCTGCGCACCGGCGGCAGGCCATCGGCGCTGATCCCAGCCCAACCCAGCCGCTCATCCAGCTCGGCCAGCAGGTCCTGCGCTGATGGATCGGCCAGACGACCGGCGGTCTGACGCACCACGTTGTGCAGTTCCTGCAAGCGCGGTGGCGAGAGCACAGCAGTGCCCAGGCAGTAGCCATGGCGCACGTTGTCGTTGCGGTTGCGGAATCCGTAGGGAGTAAGGATCTTCTCGAGGTCCTTACGCAACGTCGCCGTTTCGCCGCTCAGGTAGGCGCCGGGGATGGCCTCGGTGGCGGTAATCAGGTGCTGGTGCAAATTGGCGCCGCGCTCGGCCGGCCGATCAAAGGGCACCTGCAGCAGGTGGCGCAGCAGCGTCATCACCCGCAGGAAAACCGGCCCATCGCCCATCGGGGGCAGGCCGCCATGCACGGGGCCAGGGGCCCGAGACTGTGGCGCC
>CALJTZ010000365.1 GCA_937975655.1 uncultured Synechococcus sp.
CGAGGTGACCCTCAAGGCCCTGGCCGCTGCCCGTTGGTCCCAGCCCGAACAGCAGCCCCTGCTGGTGGCCTGCCGCCGCTGGCTCGAGCAGAGCTACCAGCAGCTGCGCACCTGCAGCGACAGCCCGCTGCGGGACCCGGCCACGCTCGAGATCGTGGACCTGCCCCTGGGCGAACCGGTCAGCCCAGGCGTGAGCGGGCCCGGCTGCGGTGCGGCCTCCTTTGCCTGGTTGACCCGTGCCTGGGAGCTGGTGGAGAACGGCCGCTGCAGGGCCCTGGTCACGGCCCCGATCGCCAAAACCAGCTGGCATGCCGCCGGCCATTCCTACCCGGGCCAGACCGAACGGCTGGCGGAACTGGCAGGCGCAGCGGAGGCCGCAATGCTGTTCACAGCACGCTCGCCCCAGAACGGCTGGAGGCTCAACACCCTGCTGGCCACCACCCATATCCCCCTGGGGGCGGTGCCCGCAGCCCTCACGCCGGAGCGGATCAGCAGCAAGCTGGACACCCTGCTGGCCTTCTGCCAGCGGTTCCGCCAACGGCCGCGGCTGGCGGTGGCCGGGCTCAATCCCCATGCCGGCGAGCAGGGTCAACTGGGCCGCGAGGAGCAGGACTGGTTGATCCCGGCCTTGGCCCAGTGGCAGCGGCTGCGTCCCGAGGCCGAGCTGCTGGGTCCGCTACCGCCGGACACCTGCTGGCTGGAGGCGGGTCGGGCCTGGCACGGCGCCCTGGACCACCAGGCCGCCGACGGCACCCTGGCGCTCTATCACGACCAGGGCCTGATCCCCGTGAAGCTGCTGGCCTTCGATCAGGCGGTGAACACCAGCCTGGGGCTGCCGTTCCTGCGCACCTCACCAGACCACGGCACCGGCTTTGGCATCGCCGGCCAGGGCCTGGCCCGGGCCGACAGCATGCGGGCCGCCCTGGATACGGCGGCGGAGCTGGGCTAGCCGGGCTTGACGCGCATCAGCACCTGGCCGAATTCCACCGGAGTGCCGTTCTCCACCAGGATCTCCACCACCTCGCCGCTCACCTCGGCCTCCAGCTCGTTCATGAGCTTCATGGCTTCGAGAATGCAGACGGTTTGGCCGGCATTGATGCGGGCGCCCAGCTCCACGAACGAGGGTTCCCCAGGGGCAGGAGAGCGGTAGAAGGTGGCCACCATCGGGGCGGTAATCTCCACCAGATCGCTGCGCACCGCCGGAGCGGCCGGGGGAGCAGCGGACGGGGCCACGGGGGCCGCAGCCGCGGGCAACACCGGGGCGGCCATGGCAGGAGCAGCGGCCTGCATCACCACCTGGGGCTGGGCCGCCGGCAGGTTGCGGCGCAGCTCCAGACGGAAATCGTCGCCCTCGAGCTTCAGTTCCTGGATGTCGCTCTCACCCAGCAGGGTGATGAGCTCGCGCAGTTGGGTGTGGTCGAGCTGCATGGCGATCAGTTCTCGCGTCCGAGGTAGCTATCGGTGCGGGTGTCGATTTTGATCTTCTCGCCGATGGAGAGGAACAGGGGCACCATCACCTGGGCGCCGGTCTCGACGATGGCGGGCTTGGTGCCGCCGGTGGCGGTATCGCCCTTCACACCGGGATCAGTCTGGGTGATTTCCAGCACCACGGAGTTGGGCAGTTCCACCTCGAGGGGTTTGCCGTTCCAATAGACGACGCTCACCTCCATGCCCTCTTTGAGGTATTTGCGGGTGTCGCCGATCTGCTTGGCGGTAAGGCGGGTCTCCTCGTAGGAGGCCATGTCCATGAATACGTAGTCGTCGCCCTCCATGTAGGTGTGCTGGAGGGTGGCCTTCTCCAGCACCGCCTGGGGCATGGTCTCGCCGGCCCGGAAGGTCTTCTCCACAACGTTGCCGCTCTGCACCGCCTTCAGCTTGGTGCGCACGAAAGCCGAACCCTTGCCAGGCTTCACGTGCAGGAATTCCACGACGCGCCACACCTGGCCGTCCAACTCAATCGTGGTGCCGGTACGAAAATCGTTGCTCGAGATCATTCCGGCAGAACGGTTCAGGCCGGATTGTACGGCTGTGGCAGAGTCCAGGCAGAGACAAGGCTGCAGCATGGATCTCAAGCGCTGGCCCCCCTTCCGCTGGCTGCTGGCCCTGCTGGTGGCTGTGGGACTCAGCTGGGGCCCTCTGGCGGCGCCGGCCCAGGCGGCCCTGCCCCCAGGCAACGCCGTGACCGACCCGGCCGCGATCCTGCGCGATGCCCTGCCGATCCAGCAGGGCGATCTTCAGGACTTGCAACATCGCCTGGAAAGCACAAGCGACGACCTGCGGGCCAAGCGCTGGACCGCCCTCGCCGGCACGGTGCGCCGCAGCCAGGCCCTGCTCACCACCCGCCGGGCCTCGATCCTGGCCAGCCTGCCGCCCGCGACCCAGGCCCAGGGGGCCGAACTGCTCGACCAGCTGGACAGCCAACTGCAGACCCTGGCCACCTCCAGCGACAGCCAGAACCGCGACACCTTCCTGGACGACCGGCGTGCAGCCCTGGCCAGCGTGGGCCAGCTGGAAGCCCTACTGGTGGGGGAGTTCCCCTATGCGATCCCGGCGGACTTCGACAACCTGCCCCGCCTGCTGGGCAGGGCCACAGTGGCGATCGAGACCACCAAGGGCCCCCTCACCGCCGTGGTGGATGGCTACAACGCCCCGCTGACGGCCGGGGCCTTCGTGGATCTGGTGCAGAAGGGCTTCTATGACGGCCTGCCCTTCACCCGCGCCGAGGATTTCTACGTGCTGCAGACCGGCGATCCCAAGGGAGCCGAAAGCGGCTACATCGACCCCAAAACCAAGGCCGAGCGCCACGTGCCCCTGGAGATCATGGTGCCGGGGCAGCAGCAGCCCTTCTACAACCAGACCTTCGAGGATCTGGGCATGTTCAAGGCCACGCCGGTGCTGCCCTTCGCCACCCTGGGCACCCTGGGCTGGGCCCACTCCGATGAAGCCCTCGACGACGGCTCCTCGCAGTTCTTCTTCTTCCTCTACGAAGCGGAACTCACCCCGGCCGGCCTCAACCTGGTGGATGGCCGCTATGGGGCCTTCGGCTACGTGGTGGATGGCTTCGACGTGCTCGAAGAGCTGGGGGTGGACGACGGCATCGTGAAGGCAACGGTGATTGACGGCAGCGAGAACCTCAAGCCCCACGCCTGAACCCATGGACCCCCAGGCAGCCAGGGAAGCTGTGCTGCTGCGCGACCTGGGGGAGTGGGAGTTGCTGCGCCGGCTGGCGGCCTTTGCCCCACCGGGCCAATTCGACGATGACGCCGCCCTCCTGCAGGAAGAGAGCGGGCGCCAGCTGGTGGTGAACACCGATGTGCTGGTGGAGGGCCTGCACTTCAGCGACGCCACCATGGGGCCTGTGGACGTGGGCTGGCGGGCGGCAACGGCCAACCTCTCCGACCTGGCGGCCATGGGCTGCCGCAGCGTGGTGGGCCTCACGGTGGGGCTGGTGGCACCGGCGCTGACGCCCTGGTCCTGGGTGGAAGGCGTGTACCAGGGGCTGGATCAGGCCCTGCAGCGTTTTGGCGGCACCCTGCTGGGGGGCGACTGCAGCGGCGGCGGCCAACGGCTGCTGGCCATCACCGCCCTGGGACACCTGGGCAGCGGGGCCATCCGCCGCTGCGACGGGCGGCCTGGCGACCTGCTGGTGAGCACAGGCCCCCATGGCCTCAGCCGGCTGGGGCTGGCCCTGTTGCTGGGGGAGCTGGACGGGGCGGGGCTCAGTGCCGCCCTGCGGGAGCGGGCCATCCGCGCCCATCAACGGCCCCAACCGCGGCTCGATGCGGTGGCGGCCCTGGAGCAGAGCCGGCCGCCCCGCCAGCCCTGGCGCGTGGGCGGCACGGACAGCAGCGACGGACTGGTGGCCGCCGCCGCCGGCATCGCCCGGGCCAGCCACTGCCAGGCCCTGCTGGATCGCAGCGCCCTGCCCCTGGATGCCGAGCTGGCGGAGATGCCGCAGCAACTCCCTATCAGCGTCCGGGACGTCGTGGCTGGAACGGATGCAGGGGAGGTAGATAGCTCCGTCCGGGAGATCCTGTTTCGGATCGATCGGATACCCGTAGACACCGTGGACCAATTCCGATTTGAACGGCTCGGGC
>CALJTZ010000366.1 GCA_937975655.1 uncultured Synechococcus sp.
TGCAGGCCGAGCTCGATGGCGTGAGCTGGCCGCTGGCCGAGCAGGAGGCCACGCCCCGGCTTTCGGTCCTGGTGCAGGAGGTGATGCGGCTCAATCCACCGGTGGGCGGCTTCTTCCGCCGCACCAGCCAAGACCTGGTGCTCGATGGCGTGCTGGTGCCGGCGGGCCGGGTGGTGCAGGTGGCCCTGGCCGCCTCCAACCGCTTCAGCAGCGCTGCCGGCAGCGACGACCTCGAGCAGTTCCGCCCGGAACGGCACCTCAGCGGAGCGAACGGCCTCACCCTGTTGCCCTTCGGCGGCGGCGAGCGGGTGTGCCTCGGCAAGGCCCTGGCCGAACTGGAGATCCGCCTGATGGCGGTGGGCCTGCTGCGGCAGCTCACTCTGCAGCTGGAACCCGATCAGGACCTCAGCCTGCAACTGATCCCCAGCCCCAGCCCGCGCGATGGCTTGCTGGTGCGGGCGGAGCCCAGGCGCGGAGCCGCACTTGTCTAGCCCGATGTCCTTAAACAGCGATTCAATAGAAATCCTGTTGTTATGTGTTTAGCGATATCCCGAGTAGTGCGTGTCCAAGGAGGACTGGTTGTTCTGGACAGGCCCTATCGTTATGTGTAAGGCGAGGAACCCCCGTCAAGGGGCTCCCACCCGATCAGAAAGTGCTGCACCTTCAGCCCCGAGTGATTGGGATGATGCAGGATCTTGGTGCTGCTCATGCCCAGGACAGTGCTCGAGTGCAGCAGCCCACTGAGACGCTTTCAGCTGGGCATCCAGAACGTCTGGAAAGGCGGAAGCTTCACAACCTGCTTAGGTTGCGGTGCTGATGTCCCATGCGGGGCTTGATGTCTGTTCAGATCTGTCGCCAAGCCCTTCTGGCTGATGCGAGCTGCCTGCTGCTCCAGCTGCCTGCTCGAGCCATTGACGAGGTGGTGATTGAACTGCCCCTGCTCGAGAGCACCATCAGCCTGAAGCTCAGTGAACTCAGTAGCCCTGCGGCTCTGATCAGCGGCAACAGCGATCTGGCTGAGCTGGACCGGGCCAGCGATGGCGAGCTTGGCCGCAAGTTGCTGAAGCTGCTCAACCACCCACTGCCCGCCAGCTTCCGGCAAGTTGCCGATGCTGCCGTTGGTTCCCCCCTGCTGGAGCAGACCCTGCTGTTTGTCTCGTCCTTCGGGACTGTGGAGGGGCGACCTCCCGACCTGAGCGGCGAGACCCTGAAGCAGGCTCTCGATCGGGCCAGCTCCGCATCGCCAACTGGCGAACCCACCTTGCTGCAGCTGATGCAGGCGCTACCCGGTGAACGGGTGAGCTTGGATCTGGGTCAGGCCAATTTCATCCTGGCCCGCATGATGCGACAACGCAGCCAAGCTGATCGCCTGATGGCAGCAGCGCCTGCCGCGCCTGTAGCTGTGCCGCCGCGCCTCGATGTGCCGTTGCACATCACTCGCCAGCAGCTCCCCGTGCGCCATCGTGTCGAACCCTTGGAGCTTGAGGTGATCCGGCCGGCAACCGGCAGCAACGGTCGACTGGTGCTGATCTCCCACGGGCTCTGGGAC
>CALJTZ010000367.1 GCA_937975655.1 uncultured Synechococcus sp.
GTGAGATTGCCGAGCCGATGCAGCCACTCCTCCTGCAGCTGGGCCCAATCGGGCCCGAGGGCCTCACGCCAGGTCGCTGACAGATCTGGGTTCTGGGGAAGGATGTGCTCGATCGTGTAGTCGGCCACGGCGATCGGCTCTTTGCGCTTGTGGTTCTCCAGGCGGCGAAGCCAGTAGCTGCAGCTCTTGTTGAACTTGTAGAGGTTGCGGACCTGCAGGTCGCGGCGGAACTCCTCGTCGGAGGGAAAGCGCCGGTATGAGGGCAGATCGAGCAAGTGGGCTTTGAAGCTGGGCAGGTAGTGACCCTGTTCGCGCCGCAGGGCGCGGCTGAAGGTGGCGAAGGTTTTCTGCTGGGAATTGGAGGGGATGGCGCAGACCGCACGGCGGAACACGTAGGCCTCCAGCAGGCGCAGAGCTTCCAGCAGCTCATCGCGGCTGAGCAGGCCGGCCTCATGGTCGCCGTAGAGCTCCAGCAGCAGGGGGGTGACCACGTTGACCTTGAGCTCGCGTAGATCGTGGAAAGCCTCCTTGAGCTGAGGGTCGGGCTCCTGGCCGAGGGCCACGCGGCAGTAGCGGATGGCGGTGGTGTGGAGATCGCTCAGTAGCGCCTTGATGCCTGCATCAGCAACGGCCGTCTGGCGTTCGTACTGCTTGAACACCTCATAGACCAGATCGAGCCGGGGCACCTCGGCGGTCTTGAGGGTGAGGAAATCGCGCATGAAGGCGCTGAACTCATTGCCGCTGTAGGCCTCCTGGCCGAAGGCCTGCTCCATCGGGCGCCAGTGGAGGGTGTAGAGCCGCTCCTGCAGTTCGGGCGGCTGGCCCATCAACACGTAGTTGCGGATCAGATCGGCCTGGGAGAGCTCCCGGCCGGTGGAGTTCATGCTCTCGAAGATCAGCTGGGGATTGTCCTGATCGCGGGAGAGGGCCACATCCACCACCAGCAGCTTGCTGATGCCCCGGCACACCACAGCCAGATCGGTGGTGGGGGAACGCAGCTGTTCGAGGAAGAACTGGTGGTTCTCCTGGATTCGGATCGATGGCTCAGGTGGGGGCACTGCAGCGCCGGGATCCACCAACGCCATCAGGGTGACGCGATCGGTGTCGGAGAGCAGCAGCTTGAAGCGCTTGTCGCCTCTCTGGTGCCGGCGGGTGAGGTAGGTCTCGCGGAGGATGGCCGGAGCGAACTCTTCGATCGGCTCCTGCTGATCTTCTGGAAGTGCCTCCAGCACATCCGCCAGGGCCGTGAGCAATAGGGTGACGGTGGTGAGCCGCTGCTGGCCATCGATCACAAGCTTGGGAGCCTGCACCGCGAGGTTGCCGAGGCCATCATCGATGTGCACCACCGAGCCGATGAAATGAACACCGATTACATCGGAGGAACCAGCGCGGAGGATGTCAGCCCAGAGCTGCTGGCATTCCTTCAGCGTCCACGAATAGGTGCGCTGATAGATCGGGATGATGAACTGGGAAACGGCGCCCAGGACCTGGAGGAGCTTGGCTTCTGTGGCTTTCATATTTATTATTTCTGACCAAGCAACTGATTCCCGAGACTCAGAGAAAGGTTTTCAATCCTGCTGAGAAGTGCCTTCGAAGAATCAATAGCCGAATTGGCGAGCGTGGCCTTGGCTGCAAACTTGTCCTGAATCGCCATAGGAGGGATCAGGACAGGTAACTCACGTAATCTTGCCAGGGTGATTTCACGAAACGTAGCTCCCTTGACTTGCCTCTGAATCCAGGCCTGAGTCGATGGCATGCGGAGGTACTGCAGAAGGTAGACCCCATTTACGTTTTTACCAGGCGCGACCCGAGCGGTTCCTTGTGTGAGATTGGCGCCGTCAAGGCAAGTTGGAACAACTGCTGTTGTTCCAACTGTTGCCCTGATGCTCATGATGATTTCTCCGGTTCTTACCGTAGAGCGTATAAATCGGCTAGCTATAGCCGGGTCGGTGTGTCGCAAAGCAGAGACATCTATCTCGCCATCGACAATGTCACCGGTCCTTATGTAAGGGATGCCGCCAGGGAACTCTTCTCCTGCCTGCACGATCCCATAGGTCACATCAGTGCCAGCTTGCACTGCCTCTGCGAGCGGCAACGTGCTCCAGTCATGGGGGTTTTGGCGCGGTTCTCCAATAGTTTCAATAAACAGGCTGGCAAGCAAGTCCTTCGCTCGACAGAGCTGTCCGTTCGCATGCTGACGCAAATTCCCCGCTTTATCAAGAATCGCCGCGATTCGCCGCTGCTCCTCCAGTGGGGGGAGGGGGATTTCGAGCCCTAGCAGCATCTCGCGAGTGATGACTCCCTGGGCGAGGCCTTGAGAGCCATGGCGAAGAGCCAGGGTCTTGGTTTTTAGAAAGTGATGCAGATAGTTCGTGTCCAGTCTCTGTGGTAGAGGTCTGACTGCCGCAACAGACCGGCCGATGGCGCAATTAATCCCTAAGTTGACTTTGCCAGCCGTGGCTCCTACAACGCAGACCAAGATGTCCCCGTCCTTTGCTTTCTTGAGCGGGTTTGTTGTCCATTCGCGAATGATTGGACAATCAGATGAAAACTCACCTGCCTTGACGAAGGGATACCCATTTCCTTCCTTGTTGCAATCTTTGCCTGGCGGGGCTTGCCCCATTACAACGCTTGCAATATCTCCAAGTTGAAGAACAGGATTCATCGCAACATCCCCTCCAACTCCTCAATCCCCTGCAGGATCTCCTGCTCGATTGCCCGCAGTTCAGCCAGGATCTCCAGCGGTGGGCGGTGCTCCACCTCTTCGTGGATCAGCTCCTTGTAGCGGTTGAGGCTGAGGTCATAGCCCTCGGCGGCGATCTCAGCTTTGGGCACGCAGAAGCTCTGAGCGGTGCGTTCCCTCTCCCGTTCGGAATCCTTGCGATGTTTCCAGCGGCTCAGGCAATCCGGCAGGTTGTTCTTCTCCTGTTCTCCTTCGGCCAGGGCTTCCTTGGGAGTCGGCCCGAGTTTCTCCAGCGGCAGCAACGGATTGCGCTTGTCGTCGAGGCTCCAGCCGTCGGCTGTCATGTCGTAGAACCACACCTGATCGGTGCCGCCACGGCCGGTTTTGGTGAAGAACAGGATCGCGGTGCTCACGCCGGCATAGGGGCGGAAAACGCCGCTCGGCAGCGACACCACGCCTTCAAGGAAATGGTCTTCCACCAGGGTGCGGCGCAATTCCTTGTGGGCCTTGCTGGAGCCGAACAGCACGCCATCGGGCACGATCACCGCCGCCCGGCCGCCGGGTTTGAGCAGCTGCAGGAACAACGCCATGAACAGCAGCTCGGTTTTCTTGGTCTTCACCACTCGCTGCAGTTTGCCGCTGGTGCTCTCGTAATCCAGCGATCCGGCAAAGGGTGGGTTGGCCAGGATCAGGGTGTACTTGTTCTCCTCAAGCCCGCCGTCTTCTGAGAGCGAATCGCGGTAGCTCACATCGGGGTTCTCCACCCCGTGCAGGAGCATGTTCATCGCGCCGATGCGCAGCATCGTGTTGTCGAAATCAAAGCCATGGAACAGGCCATGGTTGTAGTGCTCGCGCAGCTCCGGATCGCTGAGCACCTCGGGGTGTTGCTCGCGCAGGTATTCGCCCACCGCCACCGGGAAGCCGCAGGTGCCGCAGGCCGGATCCACCATCACATCGCGTGGGGTGGGCTCGGTCATCGCCACCATCAACTCGATGATGTGACGGGGCGTGCGGAACTGGCCGTTGGTGCCGGCGGTGGCCAGTTTGCCGAGCATGTACTCGTAGATGTCACCCTTGGTGTCGCGGTCCTCCATCGGCACCGCGTCGAGCAGCTCCACCACCTTGGTGAGCAGCCCCGGCGTGGGGATCGTGAAGCGCGCATCGCGCATGTGGGTGGCGTAGGCCGACTCCTCACCGCCGAGCTCGCGCAGGAAGGGGAACACCCGTTCCCCCACCACCCGGTACATCGAGGCGGGATCTCCCAGCTCCTTGAAACGGCTCCAGCGCAGTTCGCTCCAGGGGCGCCCCTGCTCATCAGCCCCCTCCGGGAAGATGCGCCGGCGCATCGGCTGGCCCGAGCGCTGGCTGCGGCGCTCCTCCAGGGTTTCCAGCTCATCCAGCCGGCGGATGAACAGGAGATACGTGAGCTGCTCCAGCACCTCCAGCGGGTTGGCGATGCCGCCGCTCCAGAAGGCATCCCAGATGCGGTCGATCTGATTGCGGAGCTCACCGGTGAGCACCGAGGCCGCCGTGGTGCCGGGGGCGATGGCGGCCTGGGGGGCGGCGGGACCGTTTCCGTTGCCGCTGCGGCGAGTGCGGGTTCCAGCGGCTGGGGCAGCAGTGCGAGGAGGCGGGTCGATCCCAGGCGCTCTCAATCCCCCACCTGGGCCCTTCACACCCTCCGCGGCGCCTAGGGCCACCACCTGGCTCTTGATCTCCTTGAGCTCCTCATCGCTGATGGGTTCTCCCGCCTCCCGCTCCAGGGCGGCGCGGATCTCGTCATTCGTGATCCGACTGCCGTCCTCCGGGATGAGGGCGATTAGGTCGTTGACGAGGTCAGCAAGAGCGGGCATTGGAGCGGGTGGCGTTGGTTAGCGATTGGTCTTGACGGCTTAGTCCTTGCCGCTTAGGTCGAGCACGGTCCAGGTGGTTTCCCACACCGGTCCGCAGGCCATGCCGAAGCTGTTCACTTCGAAGGCCACCCAGCCGGGTTGATCCACGCTCTCCAGGAAGGCCGCCACATCCAAATCAGCGTCATCGGCGTCCACCTTGCTGGCATAGGCGTCCCAGGCCGCCTGCAGCTCAGGGGCCAGGTTGAGCGGTTCCGAGGGCACCTCCTGGTGCCAGCCGCCACGGAATGCTTCGGCGTTGATGCCGCCAGCCTCCGCGTACACCGCCTTGCCGGTGACGGGGCAGAAGAAGTTCCAGTGGCCGTGCTCGAGGCGGATCAGTTGCATGGGTTCAAGGGGATGACTGGGTTGACTGTGAGGCGGGTTGCTGCATTGGCGGCGGAACTACGTGCGAATAAGCAATGGAGGTGACCCATGGGCTCAGGTTCGTTTCCTGCGGCGCGGTCGTGCCCCCTGCGCTGCCATCCACTGACGGGTGCGGCCGGGACGCCGTGTGAGGTTGAAGGTGTCCCAGCCAAGAACACTTTCACCGGGAGAGCCCTCCCGCAGCTCAGCAGCAAAGGCGGCCAGAGGACCGCTCTCAAGGCCCCAGCGCCAGAGGGGATGCCGCACGATTACCCAAGGCCTTTGTGGCCTGCCCGATGCCGGCAGCCGGAATGCAACGAGCTCAAGGCCCGAGGGTTGCGTGCTTCGGATCAGATCGCTCTTCGCACCTCCCCACAGCTCCAGGTTCAGGACAGCAGCACGTTCCGCGTATTCAGGCCAGTCCCGAGATCGG
>CALJTZ010000368.1 GCA_937975655.1 uncultured Synechococcus sp.
GCGGGGATATGGGCCTCGGCCTTGGCCGGATGGTTGCGGCGCAGCCACAGGGCGTTGCGGGTGAAGTGGGAGTCGATCGAGAACCGGCCGTACTCCAAGCCCTGGGGGCCAAAGCGCTGAACGAACACACCGATCAACTCAGCCAGCCACATGGGCAACTTGAGCGCTTTGTCGTAAGCCTCAATGCCCTGCTGCACAGCAGCCTTGCGATCGCCACGGCTGGTCACCGGGGCCACATCCAGCTCCGCCTCCACCAGATCCAGCAGCTCCTGGCCCCTGGGGTTGCGCACGGTGATCCACTGACGCCCGAAGCTGGCTCCCATGTAGCCCACCACCAGATCAGCTCCGGCGTTGGTGTAATCGAAGCAACTGAGGCAGCTGGGTGCAAACACGTCCTTGAGCTTGGGCGTGTCGAGCCCGAAGAAGGGCACTGTTTCCTCGCGGCCATCGCTGTGGCGGAAGTGGATGCGGAAGTCCTGCATGAACTCGTAATGCACCACCGTGTCCGGGGAGCTCACGGTGCTTTCGAGGAAGGTCTGCAAGCCGTCGCGGCTCACGTTGTCCACGCAGGGGAGCCCCAGCACGTAGAGCTGCTCGAGGGGTAGGCGGTCCTGCACGGCCCGCAGGGCCTGGATCTGACAGCCCACGCCGATGGCCAACAGGCGCTTGATGCCACTGCCGGGAAGCTGCTCCAGCACCTCCAGATTCGGCGAGAGCGTGGGCTTGTTCACCCGTGCCGCCAGCACCTGCTCCGGCGTGCGGGCCAGCACCGGCACCGGCGTGAAGCGGTCGTGCTCGCTCTGCCCCACGCACAGCACCGCGTCCACCAGGCCCGTTTCCAGGGCCCGCACGCCGAGGCGCGAGACGATGCCGGTCCACTGGGCACCCTCAATGGGCTGAGCCAGGCGTGCGCTGAACATGCGCTGCTGCACGCCGAAGTAGAGCTCGTCCTCGTTGTCGAGGTTGCGGCTGCGGCCATGGGCCGCCGTTTCCATCGCCTCGAAACGCTGGTGAAGGAAGGCGCACGCGTCCTTCACGTAGGCCACCCAGCGGCTATCGCACAGGCCGCACTGGCTGCACAGATCCTTGGCGGGATAGGTGCTGCCCTTGGCCAGAGGCTTGGCGCGCTCGTGGGGAGCGAGCTGGGGAGAGGGGGCGGAAGTCAACGGGGTGGGCCTGCAGGCCAATCCGGATGCATCAACCTATCGGCCTCAACGGCCGAACCAGAGCAAAACGCAACAGCTGCGTCAAAGTGGGTCGATTTTCCACTGCCCGGCGCGCCATGGTCCCCCAAGGGGAAAGGCCCAAGACCCCACGTGGCTCCCGTCGGCGCCTCGGCCTGCGCCTGCTGGCCGCCGGCCTCGGGGTAGCCGCCGGCGTGGGAGCCGTGAACCTGCTGTGGCCCGAAGCGGATCAAGCCGCCAAGCCCGAGGACATTCCCACCGCCAAGACCCTGGCCGAGGTGCCAGGCCAGGCCATCACCGTGCTGCTGATCGGCTCCGATGCCGATCGCCCTGGCACGGTGCGCAACGAGGCGGCACCGCCCGGTCCGGCCAACAGCGATGCCCTGATTCTGGTGCAGGTGAACCCAAAGGGTCCTGTGCAGGTGCTCACGCTGCCCATCGAGACGGCCGTGCAGTTGCCGGGCGATCAAAAACCTGTGGCCCTCGGCAGCCTTTACCGCCGCGGCGGCCCGGCCCTGGTGGCCGGCGCTGTGGCCGCACTGGTGGACTTACCCAAGGGACAGCCCGAGCGCTATCTGGTGCTGCCCCGTGGCGCCCTGCGCAGCCTGGTGGACGACCTGGGCCGGGTGGAGATCGCCCCCGACCGCACCATGAACTACACCGACAAGGCCCAGAAGCTCACGATCAAGTTGGAAGGTGGCCTGCAATGGCTGGGGGGACCACAACTGGAACAGCTGTTGCGCTTCCGCGACAAGGAGCGCGGCGAAGAGGGGCGGCGCGAGCGACAGCAGCTGGCCGTGGAGAGCCTGCTCAAGCAGATGGGCCACCCGCAACAGCTGCAGCAGCTGCCCAGCCTGATCGCCCAGCTCCAGAACCAGGTGGACACGAACCTCAGCCAGGGTGAGGCGCTGAGCCTGTTGGCGGCAGCCCTGCAGCAAAGCGAGCCCGTGCGTTTCCGCAGCCTGCCCCTGAAGCCCCCTCTCAAACCGGGAGATCCCCTGCGCCAACTCGCCCCTGAGGCCCGGGATCAGCCCTGGCCCAACTGAAGCTCCGCCAGGGCCTGCCAGCGCACCAGGCAGTGGTGGTGCAGGGCCGCCAGGTCGGCCTGATCGGCCTCGCCATCCGCGGCGGGCAGCCAACCCAGCCAGGGCAATCCATCACAGCGCCGCTCGCCAGGGCACCACGCACCGCCCCACTGCACCAGGCCCACCAGCGGCACCCCAGCCAGGGCCAGCAAGGCCCGGTAGGCAGCCGCGGGGCCCGAGCCGGCGGCCGCTCCCGGCACCACCAGCAGCGTGGGCTGGCGCCAGGCCCCGAGGGCATCGGCCCAACCACCGCCGGGTCCCAACCAGGCCCCGGGATCCAGCCCCAAAGGCTGCAACCAGGCCGCAGGGCCAGACAGCTGGGCCAACGCCGCCAGGGCGATGGCGGGATCGGCCTGGGGATCCTGGATCGGAGGCAGACACTCCAGCTGCAACACCTGGGCCAGCAGCTGATCAGCAGCAGCTGACACCCCACCGGGGGCTACCAAAACAAGCCCGGGGCCCGGCCAAGGCTGGGAACTCTTCATGGTGATTTGCAGCCTGGGAACCGAGCGGCTTCTACGATCGGGTCTCAACCGATCACGCCAGCGGCCGCCGTGACCAGTTTCCTGACCGCAGAACGGGTCGAGCAGGCGAGCGTGCCCCACGACACGCGCAGGCTGCGGCTGTTCAGCGGCACCGCCAACCAGGCCCTGGCCCGGGAAATCGGCGCCTACCTGGGGGTGCCCGATGGTCCTCGGGTGATCAAGCGCTTCGCCGACGGCGAGCTCTACATCCAGATCCAGGAATCGATCCGCGGCTGCGACGTGTTCCTGATCCAGCCCACCTGCGCTCCGGTGAACGACCACCTGATGGAGCTGCTGATCATGGTGGACGCCTGCAAGCGGGCCTCGGCGCGCCAGATCACCGCCGTGATCCCTTACTACGGCTACGCCCGCGCCGACCGCAAGACCGCGGGGCGCGAGTCGATCACCGCCAAGCTGGTGGCCAACCTGCTGGCCAAATCCGGCGTGGACCGGGTGCTGGCGATGGACCTGCACTCCGCCCAGATTCAGGGCTATTTCGACATCCCCTGCGATCACATCTACGGCTCTCCCGTGCTGGTGGATTACCTGGCGGGCCGCGATTTCGGCGACGTGGTGGTGGTGTCTCCCGATGTGGGCGGTGTGGCCCGGGCCCGCGCCTTCGCCAAGAAGATGAACGATGCCCCCCTGGCGATCATCGACAAGCGCCGCTCCGGACACAACGTGGCCGAGAGCCTCACGGTGATCGGCGATGTGGCCGGCAAGACGGCGATCCTGATCGACGACATGATCGATACCGGCGGCACCATCTGTGCCGGTGCCCGGCTGCTGCGGCAGCGGGGTGCCACCCGCGTGCTGGCCTGCGCCACCCACGCCGTGTTTTCACCTCCGGCGGTGGAGCGCCTGTCCGAACAGGGGCTGTTTGAGGAAGTGATTGTGACGAACTCAATCCCCCTGACCGAGGAACGCCGCTTCCCGCAACTGCAGGTCCTGTCCGTGGCCAACATGCTCGGCGAGGCCATCTGGCGCATCCACGAGGAGAGCTCCGTGAGCTCGATGTTCCGCTGAAGCGCCCCACGCCGGATCCGGCTCTGACCCATCCCTTCCCCCTCACCATTCGCCTGAAACGGGCCCTGCCGGCCCTGCTCACGCTGGTGCTCACCACGGGCCTGCAGGCCCTTGGGGCCCTGGAGGGGCGTGCGGCCCAGCGCCGGGTGGGGGTGTGGCTCACCAACAGCCCCAGCCCCCTCTACTACGAACCGGCACGCATCGATCGAGCCGTGGCGGAGCTGGCGGCGGCCGGCTTCAACACCCTGTATCCCAACGTATGGAGCCGCGGTGCCACATTCCATCGCAGCCGCTGGGCACCGATGGAGCCCGCTCTCGCGAAGGCCAACCCCGGCTTCGATCCCATCTGCCGCATGACCCAGGCAGCCCATCGCCAGGGCCTCAAGGTGATCCCCTGGTTCGAGTACGGGCTGATGGAGCCCGCCGAGGCTGCCGTGGTGCGCCAGAACCCCGAGTGGGTGCTGCAGAAACGGGACGGCAGCAGCGAGGTGCAGATGCACGGCAAAGCCATGGTGTGGCTCAACCCGGCCCATCCCGGCGTACGCCAGCGCTTCATCGGCCTAATCGGCGAGATCGTGCAGCGCGAGGTGGGGACGCACGTGCACTCCTTCAAGGAAGGCTTGCGCGCCGCCCTGCGCGAGGACCCGGACGTCATCCTGGTCGGCGAAATGCGCGACCTGGAAACCATCCGCCTGGCGCTGACCGCGGCCGAGACGGGGCACCTGGTGTTCGGCACGCTGCACACCTCGTCGGCGGCCAAGACCATCGACCGCATCGTCGACGTCTTTCCGTCCGAGGAAAAGGACATGGTGCGGGCCATGCTGTCGGAGTCGCTGGTGGCGGTGATCTCGCAGACCCTGTGCAAGAACAAGGAAGGCAGCGGCCGGATCGCGGCGCACGAGATCATGCTCGGCACGCCGGCGGTGCGCAACCTGATCCGCGAGAACAAGGTCGCGCAGATGTATTCGGCGATCCAGACCGGCGCCCAGCTGGGCATGCAGACGCTGGACCAGAATCTGCAGGATCTGGTCAAACGCAACATCGTGTCGGTCGAGGACTTCCGCAAGACGAACGATTATCCATATCCCGACTATCGCGTCGTGATCGCGCATTCCTGCGACCTCTACAGCGTGTTCATCCACGTCGGTGAGCTGCAGGGGGCTGCAGCCGAGGCCGCAACGGCAGCCGCGTCGAGTGGCTCGTGGAGCGGTGCCATTGCAGTTAAAGCAGGCGAGGTGATTGCCGATGAATCCCAATCGCCGGGGTTCGACTTCTCGACGTTCGCGACCGACGCCAAGGTCGAGATGATCAACCCGGCGTCGTATTTCTCGGCAGAGTCGTGGAAGCCTTACACGGCGAATCCGTTCGACTACTTCCCGGCGGACGTGAAGTCTGCTTATGGGGCAAAGTCACTTCGAAGCGTCGAGCCGATCGGAGGAACGATCTTTTACGACCTCGATGGAACAGCTCAGGGCATGTGGTACGTGAAGGACACCAACGGTTATCGAGGCAAGGGAGATCAGAAGGCCTCGTACAACAATCACGGCAAGGTG
>CALJTZ010000369.1 GCA_937975655.1 uncultured Synechococcus sp.
GAGTTCAGACGTGTGCTCTTCCGATCTGCAGAGGGTCATGCGCTCCTCCATCGACAGGGCGTCGATCGCCGGGCCGGCGAACTCGTAGGCGTAGCCCACACCGCCCTTGACCCCCAGCATGCGGATCACGTGCAGCACCAGATCCTTGGCATAGACACCCGGCTGCAGGGCGCCATCCACCCAGATGCGGCGCACCTTGAGCTTGCCCATCGAGAGGCTCTGGCTGGCCAGCACGTCGCGCACCTGGCTGGTGCCAATGCCGAAGGCGATGGCACCAAAGGCGCCGTGGGTGGAGGTGTGGGAATCGCCGCAGGCCACGGTCATGCCGGGCTGGGTGAGGCCCAGCTCGGGGGCGATCACGTGCACGATGCCCTGGCGGCCGCTGCCGAGGCCATGCAGGGTGATGCCGTGCTCAGCGCAGTTGCGCTCGAGGGTCACGAGCATCTCCTCGGCCAGGGGGTCGGCAAAGGGCCGCGCCTGGGAGGTGGTGGGCACGATGTGATCCACCGTGGCCACGGTGCGCTCGGGATGGCGCACGCTCAGGCCCAGATCCTTGAGGCCAGCAAATGCCTGGGGGCTGGTGACCTCATGGATCAGGTGCAGGCCGATGAACAGCTGGGTGGAACCACCGGGCAGCTCGGCAACCTGGTGCAGGGTCCAGACCTTGTCGTAGAGGGTGCCGGAGCTCACGGCGGTGCTGCCATTGGGATCAGCCACCCTAAAACCGGGCTGGGAGCCACTCCGTGCGCCTCAGTGGCGCAGCAACCGCAGCCGCAGTCGGTTGAGCGCTTCTCCGGCGGTGAGAGTCTGAATCCACTCCCGGCCGCGGCCGCTGCCGAAACGCACCCCCTCCGTGGTGGCGCCATCGGGCCCCGCCAGGGCGATGTGCACCAGCCCCACCGGCTTGTCCGCACTGCCACCGCCAGGGCCGGCAATCCCCGTGACCGCCAGGCCCCACTCGGCACCGGTGCTGCGCCGCGCCCCCTCCGCCATGGCCAGGGCCACGGGATCACTCACCGCCCCATGGGTGTCCAGCAGCTGGGCGGGCACCCCGAGCAGCTCCTGCTTCACCGCATTGGCATAGGCAATCACCCCACCCAGGAACACGTCGGACGCTCCGGGCACCGCCGCCAAGGCTGCGCCGATCCCCCCACCGGTGCAGCTCTCCGCCACGGCCAGGCGGTGGCCGCGCTCGCGCAGCAGCTGCAGCACCACCGAGGCGAGGCTGGCGTCATCGGCGCCGTAGCACTGGGCCCCCGTACGGGCCCGCAGGTCCGCCTCCACGGGCGCCAGCAGGGTTTCAGCAGCAGCCGTGCTGGCCGCCCGGGCCGTGAGGCGCAGCTTCACCTCACCGGCGCCGGCATAGGGAGCCACGGTGGGATTCTCCAGAGCCAGCAGATCGGCCACCTGCTCGGCCAGGGCTGATTCCGACACGCCCCAGAAGCGCAGCATGCGGCTGGCAAACACCCCCTCAGCCAGACCGGCCTGGCGCAACCAGGGGTCTGCCGTGGCCTCCCACATGGCCCGCATCTCGCTGGGCACCCCGGGGAAGGTGAGCACCGTGAAGCCCGGCACGGGGGTCCAGATCATCCCGGGGGCCGTGCCGGTGGGATTGGGCAGCACCTGGGCCCCTTGGGGCAGAAACGCCTGTTTGCGATTGCTGGGGGAGCACACTCGACCGCGGGCACCAACGCGGGCCTGGATGTTCGTCCAGATCTCTGGGTGCTCCACCAGCGGCGTGTCGAAGGCCGCGGCGATGGCTTCCGTGGTGAGGTCATCGGGGGTGGGGCCCAGGCCTCCGGTGGTAATCAGCACCCGGCAACGGCCAGACGCTTCACGCACCTCCGCCATCAGGCGCTCGCGGTTGTCCCCCACCACCGCCTGACGGTGATGGGGAATGCCCAAGGCCGCCAGCTGCTCCGCCAACCAGCGGGCATTGCCGTTGGTGATGTTGCCGAGCAGCAGCTCGGTGCCGATGCAGAGCAGTTCAGCCGCCATCGCCAGGCCGCTCCTCCAGGGCCTGCTCACGGGTGAGGCTGCGGCGGCAGGCAATCACCACGCAGATCAGCACCGCCGTGGCCAGGGCCAGCCACAGGAAACGCAGCTCAGCATTGGCCAGCACCAGTGCGAGGGCCGCCAGCCACTGGGTGAAGGCATAGATCAGCACCACGGTGCGGCGATGGCTGAAGCCCGCCCGCAGCAGGCGATGGTGCAGGTGGCGGCGGTCGGGATAGAAGGGCGAATGGCCCTCACTCACCCGGCCCATGATCACCGCCGACATGTCGGCCAGGGGCAGCGACAGGATCAGCAGCGGCAGCAACAGGCTCACGCTGGTGAGGCCCTTGGCGGGCCCCACGATGCTGATGGCCGCCAGGGCGAAGCCCAGGAAATAGGAGCCGCCATCGCCCATGAAGATGCGGGCAGGGTTGAAGTTATGGCGCAGAAAGCCGAGGCAACTGCCCGCCAGAGCAGCGGCCAGCAGCCCTGGCGCCGGCTGGTTGAGGCTGTAGCTCACCGACAGCAACCCCACCGCCGCGATGCCACTCACACCGGCGGCCAGGCCATCGAGGCCATCCAGCCAGTTGATGGCATTGGTGATGCCCACCAACCAGATCACCGTGGCCAGCAAACTCAGCCCATCGGGCAGGGCCAGGGCGCCGGGTTGGCCCCCGAACAGGCCAAAGGGCAGATCAATGGCGCCGATCCGCACGCCCTGACTCCACACCGCAATGGCCACCGCCACCTGGCCGGCCAGCCGTGGCAACGGCGGCAGCGCGAACAGATCGTCGGCCAGGCCGATCACAAAGAAGCAGAGGGCTCCGGCCAGGGTGGTCCAGATCAGCTGGTCTTTTTCAGGCGCCAGGCCGGCAAAGCCCCCCAGCCACCAGATCAACAGCAGCGCCAGCACAAAGCCCGCCACGATGCCCACGCCACCCAGCCGCACCATCGGCGTGGTGTGCTGCTTGCGGGCATCGGGCTGGTCGGTGAGCCCCCAGCGCAGTCCGGCCCGGCGCACCAGCGGCACGATCAAGGCGGTGAGCAGCGCAGCGGCAGCAAAGACCAGCACCGCAGCGAGGTCTGGCCTGCTGGAGATCGTCACAAGCGCTGCATGGATCGGGGAGAACGCCGGAGCTGGCCCGGTGGGCGAAAGCTTAAGCAGGGCCAGCCATTCGAGCGGTTACGCAGGCTGCAGCTGACGCTCAGTGGAATACAGGGGGAAGCGGGCGCACAGGGCCGCCACCCGCTCGCGGCAGCGCTGTTCGATGCCCGCGTCCTCCGGGTTGAGCAGGCGATCGGCGATCACATCGGCCACCTCACGGAAGGCGGCCTCGTCGAAACCGCGGGTGGTGCAGGCGGCAGTGCCCAGGCGCAGGCCGCTGGTCACAAAGGGCGACTGGGGATCGAAGGGCACCGTGTTCTTGTTGGCGGTGATGTGCACATCGCTCACCAGCAGGTCGGCCACCTTGCCGGTCATGCCGATGCCGCGCAGATCCAGCAGCACCAGGTGGTTGTCGGTGCCGCCGCTCACCACGTCGATCCCCCGCTCCACAATCCGCCCGGCGAGGGCCTGGGCATTGGCCACCACCTGCTGGCTGTAGGCCCGGAAGCTGGGCTGCAGGGCTTCCCCGAAGGCCACGGCCTTGGCGGCGATCACGTGCTCGAGCGGGCCGCCCTGACTGCCGGGGAACACGGCCTTGTCGAACTGCTTGGCGAACTCGGCGTCGCGGCACAGGATGGCCAGGGCCTCGCCCTGTGGGCTGCGGTGGCCGCAGGGGCGCCGGTCCCGGGCTGGGAGCCGGCCGACCTGCTGCAGGTCGCCGGTTCGATCGTCGTCGCGATCGTTATCGTCGGCATCTTCGAGGAGCTCGGCTGGCGCGGGTTCCTGTTGCCGCGGCTGCAACGGGATTACCGCGCGCTGCCGGCCGCGCCTACTTGCCACATCCGCCGCAAAAGCTCGTGCTGCGCGCGGCGCAGGCTCAGATCGAGCCCATCTTCCTGCTGGACGACGGTCCCCCGCCGCTGCAGGAGCCCGACAGCGCTGCCGATCTCGCCGCTGCGCGCCTGTCGGCGCAGGGCGAGCTCGCGACCAACTACTTCGCGCTGCGCGATGCCGACAACGAACTCGTGCTGGTGCGCAGCTCGGTGCAGGCGTTCGAGCGCGCGCTGCAGCTCGCCGCCGCGCTCGTGCGTCTCGGCGTGCGGCCCGGCGATCGCGTGGCCACGCTGTGCTGGAACCACCACGCGCACCTCGAGGCCTACTTCGGCATCCCGGCTGCGGGCGGCGTGATGCACACGCTGAACCTGCGCCTCTCGCCCGACGAGATCGGCTGGATCGCCGGCGACGCGCAGGACCGTTATCTCATCGTCGACGACGTGTTGCTGCCGCTGTACCGGCAGTTCGCGCACCTGCACGCG
>CALJTZ010000370.1 GCA_937975655.1 uncultured Synechococcus sp.
TGTGCACCTCGGTGGCACCGGCATCGCGCAAGGCGGCGACCAGCTTGCGGCTGGTGGTGCCGCGCACGATCGAGTCGTCGATCACCACCACCCGCTTGCCCGCCAGCACATCCGGCAGCGGGTTGAGCTTCACGCGGATGCCCGCCTCGCGCATGGCCTGGGTGGGCTGGATGAAGGTGCGGCCCACATAGCGGTTCTTGATCAGGCCATCGCCGAAGGGAATGCCACTGAGCTGGGAATAGCCGATCGCGGCCGGGATGCCGGAATCGGGCACGCCGATCACGATGTCGGCGTCCACGGGGGTTTCGCGGGCCAGGGCCTCGCCGATCCGCACCCGGTAGCTGTAGAGCGATTCGCCGAAGAAGCGGCTGTCGGGCCGGGCGAAATAGATCATCTCGAACACGCACAGCTTGGCCGGCTGTTCGCACCAGCGGCTGCGACTGGGGGTGGGATCGCCCAGGCGGAAGTGGATGATCTCGCCGGGCTCCACGTCGCCGTCGTAGCTGGCGCCGATGATGTCCAGCCCGCAGGATTCACTGCTGGCCACCCACTGGGCCTCGCTCTGCTCTCCCATGTGGCCGAACACCAGCGGGCGGATGCCATGGCCATCCCGCAGGGCAAACAGCCCCTCAGGAGTGCCGATCACCAGGCTGAAGGCGCCGCGACAACGGCTGGCGGCCTCGCGAATCGCCGCCTCCCAGGCCAGGCCGCTGTTCACGGCGTGCTGGAGCGCAAAGGCGATCAGCTCGGAATCGGTGGTGGAGGTGAACTGGGCTTCCGGCGTGTCGGCGGCAATGGCCTGGCGCAGCTCACCGGCGTTCACGAGGTTGCCGTTGTGGGCCAGGGCGAAGGGCCCCTGCTGGGTGTTGAGCACCACCGGCTGGGCGTTGCAGGCCTTGCTGCTGCCGGTGGTGGAGTAGCGGTTGTGGCCGATGGCCAGGTGGCCGGTGAGGCGCTCGAGCACGTCCTGGTCGAACACCTGGCTCACCAGGCCCATGTCCTTGTGGAGGCGCACCTTGTTCGCCGCATCGAACACGGCGATCCCGGCCGACTCCTGGCCGCGGTGCTGCAGGGCGTAGAGGCCGAAGTAGGTGAGGTTGGCCACCGGCTGGCCCCCAGCCAGCACCGCGAACACACCGCAGGCCTCCTCCGGCTTGTCGGGGCGCTCCGGCATGGCGTCGCTGGTGATCAGGCGGGAGTTGGGCTGCACGTCGGTCACGGCCGATCCCACCTTCAGGTTCCTTTCAGCATTGTGCATCGGCGCCGGCCCCTCAGGCGCTGGGGGGCAGATCCACACCCATGCGCCGCGGGATGGCCTGCTCAAAGCACTCGCGCAGTTGGGCGATCGGCAGCTCCAGCACGGTGCTGCCGGCCTGGGTGATCGAGAGCTCGGGATCGGCCTCCACCACGCCCAGACACTGGGCCGGCACCGCAGCGGCCTCTAGGGCCTGCTGCCAGGCCGCCGTGTGGCCCGGCGCCACGCTCACCAGGAGGCGGGCGCCGCCCTCGGCAAACAGCAGGCGATCCAGCCGGGCAATGCTGGCGGGGATCTCCAGGTGGGCGCCAAGGGGCGTACCGGCGGCCATGCAGCACTCCGCTGCAGCCACCGCCAGACCGCCATCGCTGAGGTCGTGGGCAGAGCGCACCAGGCCAGCGGCGATCGCCTGGCGCAGGAAGCCCTGAACCGAGCGCTCCAGCGCCAGATCGATCTCGGGCGGGCGCCCCGTAACGGCTCCATGCAGCCGCTCCAGATAGCTGCTGCCGGCCAGGCCCAGGCGGGGATCGGCGGGAGCCTCGCCTGTTTCCAACGGCACCCCCAGCAGCCAGATCAGATCGCCGGCTTCACGCCAGGCCTGGCCGCGCACGTGCTCCAGGTTGTGCACCAGGCCCACCATGCCCACCACGGGGGTGGGGTGGATCGGCTGCATGCGGCCATCGGGCAGGCGGGTCTCGTTGTAGAGGGATACGTTGCCGCCGGTGACCGGCGTATCCAGGGCGCTGCAGGCCGCCGAGAGGCCGCGGCAGGCCATCGCCAGCTGCCAGTAGCCCGTGGGGGTTTCCGGCGAGGGGAAGTTGAGGTTGTCGGTGACGGCGATGGGGTCGGCACCCGTGGCGGTGAGGTTGCGCCAGCATTCGGCGACGGCCTGCTTGCCGCCCTCGAACGGGTCGGCCTCGACATAGCGGGGCGTCACATCCGTCGAGACGGCGATGCCTTTCTTGCCGCGAATGCGGACGACGCCTGCATCACCACCGGGGATCTGTGCCGTGTTGGAGCCGATGAGGCTGTCATACTGCTCCCACACCCAGCGCCTGGAGCACATGTCCGGCGAGCCGACGATGTTGAGGATGGCGGCCTTGAGGTCCTTGGGGGCGGGGACGTTGTTGAGGACCGGCTGCTTCCTGGGCTCCACCC
>CALJTZ010000371.1 GCA_937975655.1 uncultured Synechococcus sp.
CGTTCATTTCGTTCCCTGGCCCACGCGGATGCGGGGGTCGGCGTAGGCGTAGCTCAAATCAGCGAGCAGGTTGCCCAGCATCGTGAGCACCGCGCCGATGGTCACCAGCGCCATCACGGTCGGATAGTCGCGCGCCATGACCGCCTCATAGAACAGCCGCCCCATCCCCGGGATCGAGAAGATCGTCTCCGCAATCACGCTGCCGCCGATGTATTGGCCGCTACGCAGGACTTGCAGAACGGCTGCATCCAGCTGCTCACCGAGGTGATGAAGCTGGTCGGTGAGGCTGAAGGGGGGCACCTGCATGAAGGCAACCTTAAGCCTGCTGGTTGGGGTGCCACTTGATGTTGCAACCGATCGAGGGCCGTTGCTCCGGGTGGATGGGTTCTCCCGCCAGCAGGGCCTGGATCGCAGCCCGCAGGTCGCGGCCTGCAGGGCGTGTCCGGCAGGGGATCTGGGGCAGGATGCGGCGCAGGTTTTTGATTTGAGCTTTTTGGCCCTTTGTGTACCAGTGCGGCAGCCTGCGGTTCTGGTGGCACTGCTGTTGCCGCTGGTGCTCGTGGCGGCCTGCGTGCCCGCCCATCGCCGGGCCAGCTGGGCGATCTATCCCCTGCAGCGGCATCAACCCCACGATGGCCTGGCGGTGGTGAGTGAGCCCGATGGCTATGGCCTGCACCTCTGGCTGGACACCGACACCACTCAGCCTGGCCTTTGCAGCCCCCGCTGGGTGCCCAGTCCGGCCCGGTTGTTCAACGGCAATGGCCGTGCTCCCTTCAGCTCCGGCTTGGCGTCCCGCCAGGAGTTCTTCGCGGCCGTGGCCCGCCAGGATGTGCGCCGGGCGCTGCGGCGAGAGCTGGAGGCCCTCTGCAAAGCCAGGGCGCCGCGGGCCCAGTGGCAGTGGCTCGAGCCGCCCACCCGGCCTGAGCAGGTGAAGGTGGAGGTGTTCCCGCTTACGGAGGAGCAAGATCTGCTGCCCCCCGCCGCGGACGTGCGCCAGCAGGAGGAGGCCCTGCTCCAGGCGGAGCCGCAGCCGTGAGCGGCCAGCGGCTCCAGAGAGCGGGTTCGGCGCGGCGCCAGTAGCGGCTGAAGCGCCTCAGATCCACCGGGGCCTCCAGTGGCACGAAGGGGGTGGTGGCCAGCACTTGCACCGGCAGCTCGGTGGCGATCTGGGCGCAGATGGCGGCGAAGCGGGGATCCACCGCGGTGCTGGTCACCACGCCATCGGCTCCGTGGTGCTTGGCAAAGGCCAGCACCTGGGCGGCCACATCGCCGCGGCGCAGGGTGAGCGGCAACTCCAGCAGGCACTCGTAGAGAAACCCCAGCCGTTTGAGGCTGAGGCCCTGGGATGGGCCGTTGCCGCTGATCAGAGCGTCGTCGAACACGAACAGCGCCGGCCGATCCGGATGGGCCTGCAGCGCGGGGTTGGCGGGGCCGAGGGCTTCGCCATGCACCCACACCACCGGCGCCTTCAGGGCTGGGCTGGGGGCCGCCGGCTCCGCGGGCACTGGCGGGTCCGGCCTGGAGGGGGTGTGGGGCGCTGGCTCGAGCTCTGCGGCGAACAACTGGCTGGCCAGGGCCTCGTAGCTGGCATCGAAGGGGCAGCGGCCCGCGGCGGCGGCCCCACAGGCCTGGCAGTGCACCCCGGCGCTGAAGCGCTCCAGGTTGGCGCGGTTGAAGATGTAGGGCTTGCTGCTGAAGCAGCTGGCCACCCACTGCCAGCTGGGGTTGTTGCTGGCGGGGTCGCCATCGAGCAGGTGCTGCAGGAACCAGCGGGCGCCGGCCTGCCATTGCACCCGGCGCCAGTGCACC
>CALJTZ010000372.1 GCA_937975655.1 uncultured Synechococcus sp.
CCGATCTTGAATGCCTCCGTCGAGCAGCAATCCACCCTGATCGTGGTGCCGCAAACCAGCATCCAGCTGGACTACAGCTCCGTGCAGGGGATCGCCCCCAGCAGCGCCAGCTTCCGCTATGCCGTGGCCGGGGGCTCGTATCAAATGGGCCAGGTGGAGTGCAAGCAGGGCCTGCTCAATGGCTTCGCTCCCACCACAGCTGATCAAGCCCAGCTGCTCAATGCTGTGTGCCAGGTGGCCTACGGCGCGGCCTGAATCCCTCACTTCAGCGTCAGCGTGGCCCCCTGGCTCGGTGATGGCGCCAGACTCAGCTCCGCTCCACTGAGGGGGCCGTAGAGGTGAAGCAGGGCCTGTTTGTACTGCGATTCGGTGATCACCTCCTCATCCACAAGTTGGCGCAGGTTCTCCATGCGCGTGCGGATGATGGCGTCCTTGAGCAGGGGCTGGCAACTGAACTGCTGATGACTGCGTGCCAGGGGAATATTCAGACTCACCATGGCCAGCAGTGAGCTCTGATTGCCAATCGAGGCGTTGCCACTGGACTGGGCCACACTAATGCTGTTACCCCACTGATCGGGATAGGCCCCGGCCGACACACTGAGATTCGGCAGGGCGCCACCATCGGAATTGCAACGCACACTGCCGAGATCAATCGACACCCGCGAGCCCTGGGGGAACTGCTGATTGGGAGCCAGATAGATCTGGGCTAGGGCGACTTGCGGGCCGAGGCAGATGCAGCAGGCAACCAGCGGGAACAGATCCGCACGTGTAGCAGGCTTTGCTGAGATGTACCGCATACATAAAACGTCTGATTGGCTGTCCCCACGCTGTAGGGGATCACTCGGCTGGCTCCAGGCCCCAGGCGAAACACCGAGGGGCGGAGGCGGATCAGGGCTTCGGCCTCGGATACCGGTAAGGGGGTGAGGGCCGCCGTCGGCCGCCCCTGCACCTGGCGCTCTGGAAACACCTGCAACTCCACACGCATCAAGCGATCAGTGGTGTTGCTCACCTGCAACTGGCCACGTCGGGTTTCAAGCCGCATCGGGGAAAGGCCGAGGGCCATGGAGT
>CALJTZ010000373.1 GCA_937975655.1 uncultured Synechococcus sp.
TCGACGACCGCTCAATGGCCTTCACCGGTGATGCCTTGCTGGTGCGGGGTTGTGGCCGCTGCGATTTCCAGCAGGGCGACGCCCACACCCTCTTTCGCTCGATCACCGAGCAGCTGTTCACGCTGCCCGAGTCCTGCCTCCTGTATCCCGGCCACGACTACACCGGCCGCACGGTCACCTCGGTGGCCGAGGAGAAGGCCTTCAACGCCCGTCTCGGCGGCGGCGCCACCGAACGGGACTTCGCGGGCCACATGGACAACATGAAGCTGCCCCATCCCCACAAGATCGCCGAGGCCCTCCCCGGGAACATGCGCTCCGGAAAGCCGCGGGAAGTCGCCTCGGCCGTGCCTAGCTGGGCACCCCTGCAGCGCAGCTACGCAGGCCTCCCGGAGCTGCCGCCCGACTGGGTGGCCGAACACCGATCGGAGCTCACCATCCTCGATGTGCGCTCCGCCGAGGAGTTCGAGGGGCCCGATGGCCGCATCGCCGGCAGCCGGTGGATTCCTCTGCCAGAGCTGGAAGGCCGCAGCGGCGAGATCCCCATGGGCCAACCCTTGGTGGTGGTCTGCCATTCCGGCAGCCGCTCCGCCCTGGCCACCCAGCAACTGCTCAAAGCCGGCCGCGATCAGGTGGCCAACCTGCGCGGCGGCCTCCGCATCTGGGGCGATGAGGGCTATCCGCTGGAGGGCGCCATCACTCCTGGCTCTGCGTCCTGAAGCCCGAGCCCTACAGACCCGCTTTTTTTCACCAACAGAGACATGGCCAACACACCCACCAAGCAACGCATCAGCGCCCACGACCTGGCCGAGCAACTGGCCGAGCAGCGTGTAAGGGTGATCGATGTACGCGAGCCGATGGAATACGCCGGTGGCCACATCGCCGGCAGTCTCAATGTGCCGCTCTCACGCCTGCATCAGGCCGATCTGCCACGCGGCCCGCTCGTGCTCGTCTGCCACAGCGGCAACCGCAGCGCCCAGGCCCTGGCCCAGCTACTCCAGCAGGGACATCCACATCACCTGGCTGACCTGGAGGGAGGTGTTCCCGCCTGGCAGCAGGCCGGCCTGCCGCTGCGCAAGCTCAAGAACGCCCCTCTGCCGCTGATGCGTCAGGTGCAGATCGCCGCCGGCTCGCTGGTGCTGCTCGGCCTGATCCTCAGCAACGTGGTGGCGCCGGCCTGGATCCTGCTCAGCTGGTTCGTCGGTGCTGGGCTGGTGTTCGCCGGGGTGAGCGGTTTCTGCGGCATGGCCCGCCTGCTCGCCCTGATGCCCTGGAACAAGGTGAGCGTCTGATGGCGCTCGGCACCCTCGCCCTGCTGGCCGGTGGCGGCGCCGTGATCGGCTTTCTGCTCTCGGTGCTGGGGGCCGGCGGCTCGATCCTGCTGCTGCCCCTGCTGGTCAGCGGCGCATCCCTGCCCACCAAGGAGGCGGTGCCCCTGTCGCTGCTGGTGGTGATGCTGCTCGCCCTG
>CALJTZ010000374.1 GCA_937975655.1 uncultured Synechococcus sp.
GAAGGATGCCGAAGCCAATGCCTCGGTGGATAAGGAGAAGCGTGAGCGCATCGACCTGAAGAACCAGGCCGAAACCCTCGTGTACCAGGCCGACAAGCAACTTGGCGAGCTGGGCGACAAGGTGGGCGCCGAGGACAAGGCCAAGGTGGAAGGCTTCTCCGCAACCCTCAAGGAGGCCATCGAGAAGGAGGACTACGACACCATGAAGTCCACCCTCGAGCAACTCCAGCAGGCCCTCTACGCCGCCGGTGCCGCTGTGTACCAGCAGGCCGGCGCTGATGGAGCCCCTGCTCCTGGTGGGGATGGCGCCGGTGCCGGCGCTGCCGGCGACGACGTGATCGACGCCGAGTTCACCGAATCCAAGTGAGCTGATGGGCCCTGATTTTCTCGGGGCCTGATCAGCCAAAAGCCCCCCAACTGGGGGGCTTTTTCATGGGCCGGTGGCGGGGCCTACTGGACGACCGACTCCAGGGCGGTACGGGCCTTGCTGAGCACGGGTGCGGGCAGCGTCACGAAACCGAGGGCTGGGGCACCCGCCTGGGCCGCGTCGGAGAGGGCATAGCGGAAGGTGGTTTGCAGGGGAGCCAGCTTCGCGCCGTTGCCGCTCTTGTAGAGCAGGATCCAGGTGAAGGTCACGATCGGGTAGCCCGCCTGGGGGTTGGGGTCGTTGCCGGTGAGGTCGGGGCCCAGGTCGATGCTGGCGAGGGCTTTGGCGGCTTCCTCCGTGGTGGGTTTGGCAAAGGTGCCAGCGGCGTTCTGGATGGCGGCGGCCTGCAGGGCGCCCTGGATGTAGGCGGCTTCCACGTAGCCGATAGCGCCCTTCACCTGCTGCAGACTGGCGGCCACGCCCTCATTGCCCTTGGCGCCGATGCCCGTGGGCCACTTCACGGATTTGGCGGCACCCGGGCCGGCTTTCCAGCTGGGGCTGAAGGCGGAGAGGGAATTGGTGAAGTTGTAGGTGGTGCCGGAGCCGTCGGAGCGGAACACCACCTTGATGGCCTGGTCGGCGCAGCCCAGCTCCTTGAAGTTCTTGATCGTGCCCTCGAAGATCCCCACCAGCTGGGCCTGGGTGAGCTTGAGGCTGCAACCGGGGTTGTTGTAGGCCACGGCGATGGCGCCCGCGGTCATCGGGATCTGCACCACGCCCCGCTTCACAGCGGCGGACTCGGCAGCGTCTAGGGGCTTGTCACTGGCAGCGAAATCCACCGTGCCGGCTTCGAACTGGCGCACGCCTGCGCCGGACCCCACCGACTGGTAGTTCACCCGTACATCGCCTTTGCCGGCCAGGTCCTGGAACCAGCGCTGGTAGATGGGAGCCGGGAACGTGGCGCCTGCGCCCTGGAGGTTGCCGCCACCGCCTGACGTGCTGGTCCCACCACAGGCGGTGAGGCTGAGGCTGCCGAGCAGACCGAGGGCGGTGCCCAGGGGGGCGAGGCGGCGGCAGGAAAAGGCCATGGTTGTTGAACCGTGGAGACGCAGGAAGGCTTGGCAGGCCGAAGCGCGGGGCGCTGACTGCCTTAACCCAGGCTAAACCTGGGGGTTGGTCTCGACCTTTTCAGCCACCCATTCCGCGCTGGCGGGAGCCAGCAACACGCCATTGCGGTAGTGGCCGGACGCCAGCAGCAGCCCGGGTTCCAGCTGCTCCAGCAGCGGTGCAGGCCGGCCGCAGGGGCGTGCCC